>CAYLLO010000005.1:0-50851 GCA_964384805.1 uncultured Staphylococcaceae bacterium
GGTAGGCCTTACTAGATTCGAACTAGTGGAATGACGGAGTCAAAGTCCGTTGCCTTACCGCTTGGCTAAAGGCCTATAAAAAATGGTGGAGGGGGACGGATTCGAACCATCGAACTCGGAGAGAGTGGATTTACAGTCCACCGCGTTTAGCCACTTCGCTACCCCTCCATAGACTGGAATCTATAAACTATCATTCAGTTGCTTTATTATTATACTACATCTTTTATTATTTGTAAATCATTTTGATAATTTATTATTCCATTTTCTGATTATTTTTAAGATTAATCTAAATTTCCTTTGAATATATGGGCCCACGAAAAGAAAAATCTCTAATTTAATTAATTATACATTCTAAACTCTTAAATAAAAATTTAATTTTTAAAGCTTTTTCTAAATTTTTTAAATGTCGTCAATATTGTTTCTAATATTAGTTTTATTATGTCTATAATTTCTTTAGGGTATACTAAAAAAATCATTATCTTGAAAACTGGTTTTCTTATTTTTATTAGAGCACCTTTTATATATGTTAAACCTTCTAAATATGTTTTTCTGGTGACAAAATAAATAAAAAATCCTAAAACTAAAAATAAAATAAAATGAATGGGTATATATCCGTTAGCCAAAACATAACTAAATTCATAAGTAAAATAAATCACTAAAAAAGAATAAATTATTGATACACCAATTTTAAATATTTTGTTTAAGTTATTGATAAAAAATAACAAAGTATCATAGCTACTAATACAAAAAATACCATAACTAATTAAATACACCATTATTCTTAATTCTTCATTTGTTTCATGAATCATTTAAATATTTTCCCAATAATATTTTGTTTGCTTTTTTTTATTTTTGGTTCATCTAAATACTCTAAAGAATAAATCATTCCTGTTATCCAAAGATTACCTTTCTCAATATCTAATTGTTGCATTTCCAATTCTTCACCTCTTACTAACAAATCTCCTAAATTAGTACTCATATAAAATTCATTAGGATTTAAACTTTCTAATTTTTTAATTCCTCTAATCTCTAATTGTTTACGATTTTTCAATGTTATTATTCCATTATTTTGTTCACTATTCATAAAAGCCTCCTAATCTAGTATATTTTTTTCTTTCATGAAATATGTTATTTTTTAATTATATTAGTAAAAAATATGTTTTTTTTTTTACTTTGTGATACAATTAACAAGAAGAAAGAGGTGTTAATATGGATCAAGAATTACACTTATCCGAGCAAGAGATTGTTCGTCGTAATAAAATGAAAGATTTACAAGAAAAAGGTATTGATCCTTTTGGAAGTAGATATGAAAGAACCGCTAATTCTAACTCTATCAAAGAACAATATGCTGAACTTTCTAAAGAAGAATTAGAAATTAAAAACGTATCTGTAAAAATAGCTGGTCGGATTATGACTAAACGTCGTCAAGGCAAAATTGGATTTATGCATATTCAAGATAGATATGGAAGAATTCAAATTTTTCTAAAACTTGATGCTTTAGGTGAAGAACAATATGAACTATTTAAAGTATCAGATATTGGAGATATCGTTGGTATTGAGGGTACTGTAATGAAAACCCAAACTGGTGAATTAAGCATTCGAGCATCTGTTTATACTCACCTAACTAAAGCATTGAAACCACTTCCTGAAAAATTCCATGGTTTACAAGACAAAGAAGAGGCTAGACGCAAACGTTATTTGGATTTAATTATGAATGATGAAGCTAGAAAAAATGCTTTCGCACGGCCTAAAATAATTAGAGGAATTCAAAATTATCTAGATGGACTAGGATTTGTTGAAGTTGAAACTCCTGTCTTAAACCCTATTCTAGGGGGAGCAAGTGCACGTCCTTTTGTTACTCACCACAACGCTTTAGATATGGATTTTTATCTTCGTATCGCAACTGAACTTCACTTAAAACGTTTAATTGTCGGAGGAATGGAAGCTGTATACGAAATAGGTAGATTATTCCGTAATGAAGGAATGGATGCAACACATAATCCTGAATTTACAACCGTTGAGGCTTATCTTGCTTATGGTGATTTATCAGATATGATGACTTTAGTCGAAGAGTTGATTTCGAAACTTGCGGAAGACGTAATTGGAACTACAGAAATTACTTATTGTGGTAATGAAATTAGCCTGGCTGCCCCATTTAAACGTCTTCATATGGTTGATGCAATTAAAGACATTACAGGAATTGATTTTTGGAATATTACAGATGATGCTGAAGCAATGAAACTTGCGGAAGAACATCATATCGAAGTTCCTAAACATCAACAAACTGTTGGTCATATTATCAATTTATTCTTTGAAGAATATGTTGAAAAAACATTGATTCAACCAACTTTATTATATGGACATCCTATTGAAATTAGTCCCCTTACTAAAAAGAATCCTGAGAACCCTCGATTTACGGACCGATTTGAATTATTTATTAATGGTAAAGAATACGCAAATGCATATACCGAATTAAATGATCCAATTGATCAAAAAGAACGTTTTGTTGCTCAATTAAAAGAACGTGATTTAGGTAATGATGAAGCTAACGATATGGATTATGACTTTTTAGAAGCTTTAGAATATGGTATGCCCCCAACCGGAGGTATCGGAATTGGTGTCGACCGTTTAGTTATGTTATTAACCGGAACTGATACTATTCGTGATGTATTATTATTCCCGCATATGAGAAATAAACAATAAATTTGGCCCTAAGTTTAAACTTAGGACCTTTTTTAGATTATTTATATTAATTTAAGTTCTTCAACTATCATTGAGTAAACAAGATATACCGGTTTAAATTTATCCCCTTTAGGAGCAATTTTAAAAATACGCTCTTCCCAAGTATCAATCATTTCCATATCAAAAGGCATTTTATTTGCCAAAACATGATCTACTTCTTCTTCAATATTTTTAATAAATTCTTCACGTTCTTCAGTTAATAACTCCTCAGCTTCTAAATGGCATCGATAATCTTCTAAATAAATACTATAAACAATTAATGGTGCATAATAATTAAATAATTCCATATCACTATTAAAATAATCTTGATACATTATATTAATATCACCTAAAACATTCGATAAATATCCAAATCCTGCTTCAAAGATTTCCTCTAAAACATCATCAAGTTTTGAACCCTTAACATGTTCTTCATATATATACTTAGTAACTGTTAATACATCTTCTAATAAAACATATACTCCCGATGATGTTTCTTCTAGTTTTTTAATTAAATCACGCATATCGGTCATATAACCATTGTAATCTTCATAAATGTTCATAATATACACCTCGCATATATAGATTTTATCAAAAATAATGTTTTACTGCAAGACATAACATATAAATTTATTCTGTTTTATCACAATATAAAATTTGATAAGTCCAATTCCAACTATCAGTAATATTACTTTCCAAATACATAACCTTATTAGAAATTGCAAGAAAAGATTTATTATTTCCCATAACAATAGTTGGTAAATTTTCATTATATTGATACTGATATGCTTGCCATGCTTTTAGATATTCATCTTCAGTTTTAGCAAGATCTAATGTTTTAGCAGCCTCATCTAAAGCCTCAACATACAAGAAATTGATATTTCCATCATCTCCCCATTGATTTAACCCTGTATAATATGAAGCATCATTCAATACAGTTTCATATGTAGTTGTAAAAATATAAACATTTGCTATACGCTTATCTTCATCACTATTATAAGAATTTAAAATATCTTCATAGCTTGCATTTTGAGGTATATTATTATATCCATCACCTTTAAATGCGTAATAATAATCGTATACTCCCATAGCATCAGATTGAATAACATTTATTTTAAATCCTATTTCTTTACCTACTTGAATTAATTCATCTAATGTTTTTTGTTGTTCAGAATTTGCTAATCCCATACATACTGCTATATCAATTGCCAATTCCTCTGCTATCTCATTATCTCCCTTACGATAGCGAACTGTATCACCCGCACTAAACAATTTGTTACATGCTTCATCTCCATAAATATACCCAGCTTGTTCAATTAATTCTACTGCTTTAGTAATACTATATTCATATGTTTTTAATGGTTCTTTTTGACCTTTTAAATTAATGCCTATTACATTTTCATTTTCATCCAACGCTTCTTTAGTCATCCATTGATTTATTCCGTAATTACCATTAATATTATCTCTCTTCATTAAATGAGCAATCGCTTGACGAATTTCTTTAAATCTTACTACGCCCTTATCACAATGGAAACCCATAACAACAGAAGAATTTTTATCATATTGTATTACATTTACAACATCTTTGTTAACATTTTTTAAATCACTTTCTGTATAACTAGTATCAAAATAATCATATTCTCCAGATTCAATTTTTTCTAAACATTTAATGGCAGAATCTTGAGTTGTCTTTAATACTATCTTATCGATTTGTGGTTTTTGTCCTTCATAATTTCCTTTATAAAAATCATTTTTAACAACAACACATTCTTCATTAGTTAATTTTTCTAACTTATATGGTCCACTTGTTACTAATGGAAAATATCGATATCCTTGGAAATTATTTTCAATAGAATTAATCATGATGTTTTTTAATTCATTGGTTGACTTACCTGTAAATTTAGCTCCCTTTTCTCCTTGTTCGATAGTAACACCAGGTAATAAGATATCCATTGGATACGGAGTAATAGCGATATCAGTTAAATTTTGATAATTAGAATCATTAGTAGATATATATGAAAACTCATATTCACTAATTAACTTAATACCAGGTAATTCAGATAAACCACTTGTATCTTGGTTATATTCGTCTGCTCCCAAAGTATTATTAAAAACTAATTTTTGACCAGTTACTTCTTTATATATATTATTAGCAAATAATAAAACACTTCCCACGTAGTCTTTTGCTGTTATAGAACTACCATTATTCCACTTCAAGTCTTCTACTAATTTTATAGTATACTCAGTCCCTATTCCATCAAGTTCTTCTACTTTAAGTTCTTTAACAACTGTTTCATCAACTTCATATTTTCCTATTTTAGTATATGTGACCGGAGTATAGCCATAAATTAAATTTTTAATTATTTCAATACTATTTCCCGCACTAAAAACTTTGTTTATAAAGAAATCTGAACCTATTTCTTGAGTTAAACCAACTACAAAGGTAGTATCTTGTTTTTCTTTTGTTTTCCCACAAGAATATAATGAAAAACTCAATATTATGGTTAGTAATAATAATTTAATTTTTTTCATTTCTCTTTCTCCCTTATAAAAATTTTAAAAACAAAACTCTTCCTTTTTTTAAAGAACTTGTTTTCAATTGTTATTGTACCATAAATAGCTACATACGTCTTTTAAAATAATATTTTTTTCTTTAACTTATAGTTAATACAATAAAAGAAAAACTAGCTTTTAAGCCTATTTTAACTATTTTAATAGCAATATCCTACAAATTTGAACATATCGCTTTATTTTTTTAAGCACTTATGGTATAATATATGGCGAGATAATTGAGAGGAGTATTATTATGGGTAGAGCACATGAAGTTCGTGCAGCATCTATGGCTAAAACTGCCGCTGCCAAATCTAAATTAAATAATAAATATAGTCGTACAATATATATGATTGCTAAAAAAGGCGGAGCTGATCCTGATGCCAACTTAGAATTACGTGCGATGATTGAAAAAGCTAAACGTGAACAAGTTAATGCTGATACTATCAAAAGAGCGATTGAAAAAGCTAAAGGTGGAAGTACTGAAAGTTATGAATCAGTTCGTTATGAAGGATTCGGACCAAATAATAGTATGTTAATCATTGAATGTTTAACAGATAATGAAAATCGTACATTAACAGCAGTCAAAACAGCTTTAAATAGATGTGGAGCTAAACTTGGAGTTGCTGGTTGTGTTAGACATATGTTTGATTACTATGCAGTCTTTACTTTTGAAGGATTAAGTGAAGATGAAGCATTTGAAGCGGTTGCTGAATTTGATATCGCTGATTTATTCACTGAAGATGGCTATACAACTATATATGCTAATAGTTCAGATTATCAAGCAGTACGTGATGCCCTTGTGGCTGTTAAACCAGATCTAACATTTGTAGAAGACACTATTACTTATGTCCCTCAAACTACCGTAACTTTAACTGATCAAAAAGAAATTGATCAATTTAATCGTTTAAGAGCTTTGTTAGATGATGTAGATGATGTTCAAGATTTATTCCACAATATTGTTGGATTAGATGAAGAGGAAGAATAAAAGGTGTGGCAACACACTTTTTTTATTATTCTTGTTTTTTTTAATTAACGGTGCTATAATATTATACATATAAGAGGTATAGTTTTATGAATGATTATTTAGTAAAAGCATTAGCTTTTGATGATTGTGTAAGAATTTATGCGGTGAACTCGACTGAAGCACTAAACACAATCGGTAAAAGACTTAGTTATTATCCTAGTGCGCTTGCCGCTGTAGGGCGTGTAATGGCAGTTACTGTTATGATGGGATCAATGTTAAAGTTAGAAGAAACAATTACTATTAAAGTTGAGGGGAATGGACCAATTGGTTTAATCATGGCAGATAGTGATGCCCATGGTAACGTAAGAGCTTATTGTGAAAATCCCCATTGCCACTTCGAATATGCCGAAAACAATAAATTAAACGTTAAAGCTACTGTTGGTGATAGCGGTTTTATTAGTGTTATTAAAGATTTAAAATTAAAAGAACCTTTTGTTGGTAGTATTCCAATTATTAATGGTGAATTAGGCGAAGATTTTGCTTATTATTTCTCAGTTAGTGAACAAGTTCCTTCAGCTGTTGCTTTAGGAGTACTAGTTAATGAAGAAAATGTTGCCATAGCAGCCGGAGGATTTATTGTCCAATTACTTCCTAATACTCCAGATTTAGTTATTGATTTACTTGAAGCACGAATTAAAGAACTTCCCCCAATTAGCAAAATGCTTGCTGATGGTATGACTCCAACAGATATCGTTAAAGAAATCGCTGGTGATGGAGTTAAAATTTTAGAAAATGTTCCCGTTTCTTTTAAATGTAAGTGTAGTAAAGAACGCTTTGAAAGAGGACTTATTTCATTAGGACGGGAGGAACTTACCGACATTATTGAAAAAGATGGTCACGCTCATACAGTTTGTCATTTTTGTGGAAATGAATATGATTTTTCTAAAGAAGAATTAGAAAATTTAATTGAAAAAACTAAATAAATGCAAATAATTTATTTAAAATCCCTTTCTTGTGCTATAATATTATAAAGTTAGGAGATGATTTATATGTATGCAAAAAATGCTTGGGAAAAATATTTAGGAAATAACTTGCAAGAAGTAATGAATTTTAATGAGGGATACAAAAACTTTATTTCTGTAGGCAAAACCGAAAGAGCTTGTGTTAAAGAAGCAGTTCGTTTAGCTAAGGCTAAAGGTTTTAAAGAACTTAAAGATTTTTCTTCTTTAAAACCTGGAGATTTAGTTTATACCACTAACAAAGGTAAAAACGTTGCCGTATTTGTGATTGGTAATAAGCCAATTGAAGCAGGTTTAAGAGTTTTAGGTGCTCATATTGATTCACCAAGAATTGATGTTAAACAAAATCCTTTATATGAAAATAGTAATTTTTGTTTAATGGATACTCATTATTATGGGGGAATCAAAAAATACCAATGGGTAACAATTCCTCTTGCGATTTATGGTGTAGTTTGTAAAAAAGATGGTACTATTATTGATGTCACAATTGGTGATGAGGCAGATGACCCCGTTGTTGGTATTAGTGATTTATTAATCCATTTAGCTGGTGATCAAATGCAGAAGCCCGCCTCAAAAGTTATTGAAGGTGAAAGTTTAGATGTTACTATCGGTAGTATGCCTTTAGAAGGCGAAGAGAAAGAAGCAGTTAAAAAGAATATTTTAAAACTATTAAAAGAAAAATATAACTTTGAAGAAGAAGACTTTTTAAGTGCTGAACTAGAAATTGTTCCGGCTGGTAAAGCACGTGATTACGGACTTGATCGTAGTATGGTGGCAGGATATGGTCATGATGATAGAGTATGCGGCTATACATCATTAATGGCGGTTTTAGACACCACTATGTGTGATTATACGACTTGTGCTATTTTAGTTGATAAAGAGGAAGTTGGTTCAATTGGCGCAACAGGTGCCCAATCTAAATGGTTTGAAAATGTTATTGCCGATTTAATTAATCTTTCTAGTGATTATAGTGAATTAAAGGTTCGTCATGCTTTAGAAAATACCAAAATGTTATCAAGTGATGTTTCAGTAGGATTTGATCCACTATTCCCAGGAGTTACAGAATCTAAAAATACTGCCTACTTAGGAAATGGTATTTGTTTTAATAAATATACTGGTGCGCGTGGCAAGAGTGGATGTAATGATGCAATGCCTGAATTCTTAGCCGAAATTAGAAAAGTTATGGATGAAAATAATATTCATTTCCAAACAGCCGAAATTGGTAAAGTAGACCAAGGTGGTGGCGGAACCATCGCTTATATTTTAGGTAATTATAATATGAATGTTGTTGACGCAGGTATTGCTGTTCTTAATATGCACGCTCCAATGGAAATTGTATCTAAAGTAGATGTATATGAGGCATATTTAGCGTATAAAGCATTTATTAGTAAACTATAATAAAAATACAAAGCTTAAAAGCTTTGTATTTTTTATTCATCTTCTTTCTTTTTCTTTAAACTATTAACATATATTGTAAGTCCTGATAGTAGTAATGATCCAAAAGCTGATATATATAGTAATGGTTGCCATATATTATAGCACGCTATTTTGACAAATTCTTTTTGTAAATAATTAGCGTCCATTGGTAAAGTATATTTATTAACTAAATAATAACTAAAGCCAATTAGAAAACCTGAAAAAGCAAAAGATAATAACTCCGCAGTTATAACTTTTAAATTTTTTCTAGTAAATAATCCACTTAATATTCCTTTTACCGCAACAACCAATAAACATAATACTGGGACGACAATAATTACTAATACTACTAGCCATACAACCACAATATGTAACATATCTATTTGACTGATATTGCCATTTTTTAAAACTTCAGATATATTGGTAAAAATATATTTAATATATTCCCAAAAACTAAAATATTCTTCACCAATAGTCACAAGTGGGGATACAAAATATAAGAATAAAATAAAACAAGCAGTTCCACCAATAAAAAACTTTAATATTTTTTTCATTTTCCCTCCTTATATTTTTTTCATTTCTTTTAATAATCGCTCAATAGGTAATCCTATAACATTATAATAATCTCCCTCTATATGATCAATATATCGCATAGCCTCTCCCTGAATCGCATATGATCCAGCCTTATCATAAACATTTTCTTCTTCAATATATCTTGCTATGTCCTTTTTACTCATAGGTTTAAAATAAACATTGGTTTTTTCATAGAAATTTAAAGTTTTCGCTCCTTTAATTAATGATACCCCCGTAAAAACTTGATGCATTTTATTCTCTAACATTTGAAGCATTCGGACAGCATCATTATAATCTTTAGGTTTACCTAAAACTTCTTCATCGATCACAACAATTGTATCAGCACCTATAATTAAAGCTTCATTATCTTTAGTCTCATTATATACCCATAAAGCTTTTTGATGAGCTAAATCTATAACCGCTTCTTCTATACTTAAACTTTTATTAAATTTTTCATCAACTTTGGAAGGTACAATCTCATAAATTAACCCAGCTTCGGTTAAAATTTCTTGTCTTCTAGGAGATTGTGATGCAAGAATAATTTTCATATATTTACCTTTTTTATTTTTTGTCAAATTTGTTATTTTTATACTACAACTTATTATAAAATATTATGATTTACTTGTCAACTAAATTATGGTGTAAAAGAACAGCCTAAGGCTGTCCTTTTATTTTGTATCCTCACTAATAAATTCATACATTAATTCAGAATCCATTTTTTTAGTTGATTCCTTTAAACTTGTAACTTTAACAACTAAAGATTTTTTACCAAAATTGATAGTTATTAAATCTCCAACTTTAATTTCTTTCGAAGGTTTAGCTGGTTTATCATTGACTAAAATTCTTTCAGCCTCACTTGCTTCTTTAGCAAGGGTACGTCTTTTAATTAATCTTGATACTTTTAAATATTTATCTAAACGCATATTTATTCATTTTTAGGTTCTTCAGTTGTCGGAGTTTCATTTTCAGTTGTTGCCGCAACCATTTTAGCTTTTTTCTTTTCCCACCACGCAAGTTTGCCATTGTTAACAAGTTCTTCAATATCCTCTCTTGTTAATGTTTCAATTTCAACTAAGTGCATTGCGATTAAATCTAAAAGTTGACGATGTTCTTTTAATAACGCTTCTCCTTGTTTGTAACAATCATCAATTATTTTTCTGACCTCACGATCAATTTCTAAAGCTACTTGGTCTGAGAAATTCTTTTCTTTCATATAATCACGACCAAGGAAGACAGAACCTGTTTCTTTTTCATATTGTACGGGCCCTAAACTACTCATTCCATATTCGGCTACCATTGCTCTTGCGATTGCTGTTGCTCTTTGGAAATCATTATGAGCACCTGTTGACATTTGATTAAATACTAGTTCTTCCGCAACACGACCAGCAAGTAATCCTGTAATCTCTGCGGTTAAAGTTTCTTTAGTTTCTAAGAAGTTTTCTTCTTCAGGAGTCATTAAGTTATATCCTCCTGCTTGACCACGTGGTACAATAGTAACTTTTTGTACTTGTTGAGCCTTTTTTAGTTTTAATCCGATAACGGCATGTCCTGCTTCATGATAAGCAACTAATGCTTTTTCAGTATCGCTATATTTACGTGATTTTTTAGCTGGTCCCATAATTACTCGGTCAACCGCTTCATCAATATGATAAATTTTGATTTCTTTACAGTTTTCTCTAGCCGCTAGTAATGCTGCCTCATTTAATAAGTTTTCTAAATCCGCTCCACTAAATCCAGGTGTTCTTCTAGCTACATCGGTAAAGTTAACTCGGTTCGAAAATTTTTTATTTCGAGCATGAACTTTTAAAATTGCTTCTCTTCCACGCAAGTCTGGTTTACTAATTGTAATTTGTCGGTCAAAACGTCCAGGTCTAAGTAATGCAGGGTCCAAAATATCCGCACGGTTAGTTGCTGCCATAACAATGATTCCTGAATTGCCATTAAAACCATCCATTTCAACTAGCAATTGGTTTAAAGTTTGTTCTCTTTCATCATGCCCTCCACCAAGTCCAGCACCTCTTTGACGTCCAACAGCATCTATTTCATCAATAAAAATAATACATGGGGCACTAGCTTTGGCAGTTTTAAACATATCACGCACACGGCTTGCCCCAACACCTACAAACATTTCAACAAAGTCAGATCCAGAAATAGTGTAGAATGGAACTCCTGCCTCACCTGCCACGGCTCTCGCAAGTAATGTTTTACCAGTTCCAGGAGCTCCGACTAACAAAATCCCTTTAGGGATTCTAGCTCCCATTGTGAAGTATTTTTGAGGATTTTTTAAGAAATCAACAACTTCAATCATTTCTTCTTTTTCCTCATCTAACCCTGCAACATCTTTAAAAGTAGTTGTGCTTTTTCTATTTAAACGCGCACGGCTTTTACCAAAATCAAAAGCTTGGTTATTTCCTTTAGAACTATTTTTAAACATAAAGACAATTAATCCACCAAAAATAATAATTGGTAAAATAGTCATTAAAACCGATAACCAACTAAAGTTTGAAACTACTAATGCTGAATTAAAGGTTGCTTTAATAACTTCATCGTTCTTCATATCTAAAATTAGTTGCCGATCTTCTTCTGGTAAAACAATTGTAAATCCTTGAACTCTATTTGCTTTCGCATATTCATCAGTATAGATCCCTTTAATTGTAAAGATTTTTTCATTACCACTACCACTGATTCCTGACATTGATACTTCTTTAACATTATCACTTGTGATAACTTCAAAGAATTCATCACGTGATAATTCATCTATTTGATTTCCTCCATTAAAGATAAACATCATTATTCCCCCTACTACAAATAGAAGGATTAGAATAACAAAGATGTCTATAATTCCTCTTTTACGAGGATTTTGATTTCTCATGTTCGCCATATTTTTCTCCTTTACTTAATCATAAACATTGGTTTATCATCTTCATCACAAATTAACAATAACTTCATTCGTTCAATTTGTGATATTTTTTTATCTGTTAAATAATTGCTAATTGTTTTAGTACCACCAGAAAAATGTAGACTATCTCCAGCTTTCCTAGTTCTTATAATTATTGGCAATCTTGGTATATTATACCATATTTTATTATTTAATGGTTTTAAATAACATATATTTTTATCGACAATAAGTACTTTATTATCTGGCAATTGATATTCCCCAGTTTTTTCAATTTTTAAATAAAAGTTCTCAGGAAGACTATCTTTGGGAATAAAACTTATTTTTCCATATTCTTTGATAAATACTAGATTATTGTTAATATCTGAAATTATTTTATTTTTGGAAGAAAAAATTTTTTTAATTATTTCTTTAACACATAAAGTTGATAATTCATATTTCTTTAGTAAACTAAATATTAATTCCGTTTGAAAAAAAGCTGATTCTTTTTCAAAACTAGATAACTGAAAACTTATAATATTATTATCACACACAACTTCATTTTTTATAAATTTATTTATTTGTTCTTCTAAAATCTTACTGCTTTCAAAAAGAGTTTCCGAATAATTATTAATTGCTTGATATAATGATGGATTTTCTTTTAATAAAAGCGGAACAACATATTTTCTAATTCTATTTCTAGTATAATCATCTTCTTTATTTGATGAATCTTCAAAATATTTTAAATTGTAAGTTGTCGCATAGTCTAAAATATCTTCTTTTGATAAACTTAGTAAGGGTCGATATATGTTATATTTCTTTTCGGTAGTAAATTTGGCTATTCCCGCATATCCTTTTAAACTAGAGCCTTTAATAAAACGCATTAAAATCGTTTCGACATTGTCGTCCGCATGATGGGCTGTTAAAAGAAAGTCCAAATTCTCTTTTTCCATGACTTCATAAAAAAAGTTATATCTTTGATTCCGTGCCCACTCTTGAAAATTACTTCCTGTGTATTCAGGTAACACCAAAACATGGTGAATAATTTGTTTTTGCGTACAGAAATCTTTGAGGTAGGCTTCTTCAATATCAGATTCAAGGCGTTTTTTATGATTAACATGAGCAACTACTAGTTTGTTAATTCCTTTCGTTTTTAATGCTAAATCAAGTAAAACTGTCGAATCAATCCCCGTCGAACAAGCCACAAGAATATTTTGATTTTTTAAAATACTCGTCATTTCATTAACAACATTTAAAATTTTTGTCTCCATCTTTCCTTACCTCTTTAGTAATTATACCACAATTAACTGAAATTTCCAAGTTTTCTAACTGAAATTATGATGAATTATCTTTTTTTCTCAAAAAATATTAGCATTTTTTAATCATTTTATTTCGTTTTTTGATATTATATATTAGGTATAAATCCAATAGGAGAATTAATATGATTAGAAAAACAAAAATTGTTTGTACAATAGGGCCTTCTATTGACTCTGTTAACACTCTTACTAGTATGATGAAACGAGGAATGAACGTTGCTAGACTTAACTTTAGTCATGCGGTATACGATACGGCCCTAAAACAAATTGCTAAAATTCGTAATGCAGCCACAATGGTCAATCAACATGTTGCTATTATGCTCGACACAAAAGGTCCAGAAATTCGAACCGGAAATTTTGTAGGGGGAGAAGCCTATATTAAAAAAGGAGATATCATTCGTATAGTCCCAGAAGAAATTGAAGGAACTAATAAAGAGTTTTACATTACTTATCCTGAACTATATCATGATTTAAATATCGGTGATGCTATTTTAGTTGATGACGGTAATATTAAATTGACTGTTACAGAACTAAAAGAAAACATTATTACTTGTATAGTCGAAAATGATGGAATTTTGAAAAATAAAAAAGGAATTAATGTTCCTTCTACTAAGCTTTCAATGCCTTTTGTATCTGAAAAAGATTATGCCGATATTAAATTTGGATGTGAAAATGGCGTAGATTTAATTGCTTTATCCTTTGTTAGACGGGCAGAAGATATTTTAGAAGTTCGGAACCTTTTAGAAGAATTCCATAGACCTGATATGGAAATTATTGCGAAAATCGAAAATCAAGAAGGTCTAGATAATATTGATGAGATTTTACAGGTAACCGATGGAATTATGGTTGCCCGGGGTGATTTAGGTGTAGAAGTGCCTCCTGAAATGGTTCCTTTTCATCAAAAACAACTTGTTGCAAAAGCCAATGCTTTAGGTAAACCCGTTATTATCGCCACTCATATGCTTGAATCAATGATCAAAAATCCTCGCCCAACAAGAGCCGAAGCCAGTGATGTTGCTAATGCTATTTTAGATGGATGTGACGCTATTATGTTAAGCGGTGAATCAGCTATTGGGATGTACCCTTTAGAAAGTGTCGAAATGATGGATCGTATTGCTAAGACTAGTGAAAAAATGATTAACTACCAAAAACGTTTAGGAGAAGAAATGATCGGTAATTTCCACTCTCAAAACGATGCCATTGGTATTTGTGTTTGTGAATGTGCCATTTCTTTAGATAATGTCGTTGCAATCCTTGCTTTCACTGAAACAGGTGGTACAGCTAAACGTATTTGTCGTTATAGACCTTCTGTTCCTTTAATTGCTTGTACTGATTCAGGCGAAACTTGTCGGAAATTAAGTTATTATTGTGGAGTCATTCCTGTTGTAACTAAATATGTTAATGATATTAGTATGTGTGATGAAATTGCCGTTGAAGTGGCTCGAAATTTTGGTTTCAAAAAAGGGTCAAAAATTATTTTAACTGGTGGTTTTGGACAAGTTCACGGGATTACCAATACTATTAGAATCTTAGAAATATAAAATAGAAGACTTAGGTCTTCTATTTTTTGCTTTTTAGGGAGTTATTTATTAAAATGCTTGATTCAAATGATTGAAGATATTCTTGATTTTTTAAATCGTTTATTAATGTTTGTTTAATTAAATCATCAATTAAATCTTTAAAGGTTATTCCTTGTTTATCAAATAAATAAAAAGCTAAAGATCCTGGAATAGTATTTATCTCGTTAACAAATAGTTTTTCTTCAACGTTATCATATAAAAAGTCAATTCTTACCACTCCAGAAAATTCAAATTTATGATAGATTTGGGCTACAATTGCCTTTATTCGATCACTTAAATCTTTGCCTATGTTGGCAGGAAGCTGATGATTACTTGTTTCATTTTTGGCCCCATCTTGATATTTATCAGTAAAACGATATATATCGGAAGATAGTTTTAATTCTTCAATATCTGATATAATTAATTCTTCTTTTTTTTCATAACATGCAACGCTAAATTCTTTGAAATTAGTTAGACACTTTTCTACAATGACTTTGCAATCATATTTAAAAGCATTATTGATCGCTTTCAAATACTCTTCATCATTATTAGCTTTTTGAATCCCAATACTTGATCCGAGTTTAGCAGGTTTTACAATTAAAGGATATGGCAGTGATGATAACTTATAATCTTTGTTTATATATACTTCATATGGGATAACTTTAATTTGCATACTTTCTAAAATAATTTTAGTTATTTCCTTGTCTTGTGCCAGACTTGCTCCCATTACTTTACTTGAAGGGTGGGGAATTTTCAAAATTTCTAAGTAACCACTAACATTACCATCTTCAACTCCTTTTCCATGCATAATCGGCAAAATAAGGTCTATTTTAAGCTCTTTTTTACACTTTCGAAAATAATATGATAAATAACTTCCTTTATCATTTCTAATGATATTTACATACTCACTTGGCTTAATTTTTAACTTTTTTTGAAAGGTTGTTAGGTTTTTAAATCTTTCTCCTGTTAATAAAAGACCACT
Source organism: uncultured Staphylococcaceae bacterium (assembly GCA_964384805.1). Classification (GTDB taxonomy): domain Bacteria; phylum Bacillota_I; class Bacilli_A; order ML615J-28; family CAG-313; genus HGM10611. The sequence continues at coordinate 15,979 of CAYLLO010000005.1, forward strand.
CTTAGTAAGATATAAGGGAACAATATAATATTTTTCTTGATCTATTGCTTTCATAACTTGAATCGCTGAAAGAATGGAAATATCATGTTCAACACTATTTCCCCCAAATAAAACTCCTATAATCATTTTATTACCTCCTTAAATAATTATCAGGCAGATCATTTTCGATTAAAATAGTTACTGCTTCTTTATATTTTTTTACTGCTTGATGATAAGCTTGTTGAAAACTTTGAACCATTTCATAGTTTTTAAAAGCACATTTTTGAAAATACTTTTCAATATAGAATGATGCTTCATTTTGTATTAAATAAACCATATCTAGTTCTTCAACTAAATAACTACCTATTTCTTGGTTTAAGGTTTCCATCTTTTCTCCCGCATCAACAATTCCAGGAGTAATTACAATTTTTTTATTATTTGTTAGTTTTAAAACTTCTAAAGCATTTTTAAAACCGACAATATTAGCATTGAAGGCATCATCAATCACGAGAATATGATTAAATTTTTCAATACTTAGTCGATGTTTAAATGGTTCGAGATTTTTAATACTTTTAATGATATGTTCTTTAGGTATTTTCAAGTATTCAGCTGCAGCTAGTGCACAAAGTATATTACTTATATTATGTCTTCCTAATATTAGCGTATTTATATGACCAAAAAATTCACCATTTACATATATATCAAAGTGTAATCCCTGATCACTTAAACTAATATTTTTAGCTTGATATTGGGCTTTATTATTTATCCCAATCGTAATAACCTTTAAAGATTTAGGATAATCATAGTTTTTTAATAATTCATTATCATTATTAATAATTAATGCTTCTATTGAACTACTTTTTATTATTTCCAATTTAGTCTGCAATACATTTTCTATAGTTTTAAAAGTTTCCAAATGTTGTGGACCAATTTCTGTAATAATTCCTAACTTTACATCAACTAAATCAACTAATTCTTCAATATCATGCTTTTTAGTTGCTCCCATTTCAGCAACAAATACCTCTGTTAATGATGGCAAGTCGTTATTAATACATTTACTTAATCCCATTGGGGTATTGTAAGAATTAGGGCTAGCATAAGTATAGTAGTAGTTTTTAATCATTTGATAAAGATAATACTTAGTCGAGGTTTTTCCATAACTTCCCGTAATGCCAATAGTAAAAGGCTTTATTTGGTTTAATTTTTGTCTACTTTTATTCAAGTACTTGTTATTAATATATTTCTCAATTGGTCCATTAATGATAGATACTAAAATAATTAAAAAGGGAATAAAAATAGTTTCTAATAAAAATAGTAAAGTGTGACAAGGACAAATGAAATAAGGTAAGATTCCCACTATGGTAAGACTTATTAATAATCTTTTTATCCGCGAGGTTATAACTGGCAAAACTATTAATTGTTCAGTTAACATAAACGAGCCTAGTATAAAAAACAATACCAAAATAACTAAGTACCACTTATTATAAAAATAATATATACTTAAACATATCAATGATAAATATTCCAAATAGGTACTATAAGTTTTTAAATAATGTCTTTTTAAATTTTTTAGATATTTTCTAACCTTATAATGATTTTGTTGAAAAATACCAAGAAAAATAACTAATTTGGGGAACATAATTATTAACAAAAAGAAAGAGACAATATATAACATCATTCTTCACCTACTTCCAAATAATGCTTAAGAACATTAATAAATTGGTATTTTTCTTCAATATACGGAAAATGATGAGAATTATCAAAAGTTACAAGCCCTGAATTTTTAATTCTTTTCTTCATCAATAATGCATCTTTATAAGGCGTTGTTTTATCTAGTTTTCCCCACATTAATAAAGTTTCACAACCAATTCTTTTTAATTCTTTTCTTTGATTAGTATTTACAACACTACTTAAAGTTTTTTTCATCACCATAGAGGCTTCTAAATAATCTCGACTCCCCGAAGTTTCTAGCAATTTTTCTAATTTATTTATTTTCCGCATTTTAGTATAAAACCATTTTTTTATTTTATAAACATATATTTTAATGGATGTTTTAACTGAAAACCGCCTTATTCCAGCACTATCTATTAAAATTAATTTTTTGACCTTATTAGTTGTACTATATCTTATTCCTATTCGTCCGCCAAATGAATGACCAATTATAATCGGATTATCAATCTTTAATTCATTTACAAACTGTTTTAACAACAAAACATAATCATCTAAAGTATAGGTTCTTAATGGTTCATCACTATTTCCAAAACCTGGTAGATCCAAAAGATAAACTTGATACTTAATTGCTAACTTAGATGTTACATTTAAAAAATGCTCACCACTTGTTCCCCAACCATGTAGAACAATGATTGCTTCTCCAATACCATGTACTTGATAATTGATTTTTAAACTATCAAATATAAAAAACATTTTTTCACCTTCAAATAACTATATTCGCTAAAAATCTATTTTATTATTGTATATTATCTTTTTTTAATGGAAATGATAATAAGTAGCATTTTTAAACTTAATTAACAACACTAAAGTTAAAAAGTAACTAATATTAATTATTAAAGGTTATTTTAGACTAAAATAAAATTTTTTAGTTTAAAAATATATAATAAATATAGAGGTGATAAGATGAATCATACATTTGGTCAAAAAATTCGCGACTATCGAATAGATATGGATTTATCACAAAAAGAAATAGCGGCTTTGATTCCTATGAATCAATCCAATTATTCTAAAATTGAACGAGGATTACAAGAGCCGAATATATATCAGTTATGTAAAATATCCGAAATACTACACGTAAGTATTGATGAATTATTAGGAATTGACCGTGCTAGTTTTGATGAAGAAAAGTTTAATAATTTTCAAAAAGAATTAAATGATTTATATCGTAAATATTTTTCTTAATTTTTAAAAAGTAGTAAAGCTAAAGTTTTTTGATTTTTTATAATTAGTTGAGGTGGCATTAATCTCCTTTTTTAATAGCATTTTTTCTTAAGTATTCTTACTTTGTATTCTTACTTTGTAAATTTTAATTTTCAAAAAATATATCGTACACAAAAAGTCCTAGATTATTTCTAGGACTTTATTCATATCAGAGTAGATAATATATATATTTTGTAAGAGTTTAGGTTTCTTAATTTAAGCCCCTAAATACGCTTTTTTAATATCATCATTAGCTAATAAATCTTGGGCTTTACCTTCCATAACAATTGTACCATTTTCCAAAACATACCCATAATCGGCTATGCTAAGAGCGGCTTTCGCATTTTGTTCAACTAGTAAGATTGTAATCCCCGAGTCATGTAAGCTTTTAATAATGTTAAAAATTTCGTTAACAAAAATCGGTGATAATCCCATTGAAGGTTCATCTAATAAGAGAATTTTAGGCTTACTCATCATTGCTCTTGCCATCGCAAGCATTTGTTGTTCACCACCAGACAATGTTCCTGCCTTTTGTTTTTTTCGTTCTTCAAGACGAGGAAATCTTTCAAAAACTTCTTTTAAATCTTCTTTGATTTTGAAAGAATTATGTCTACGATACGAACCCATTTCTAAATTTTCTTGAACCGTTAAATTAGCAAATACTTGTCTTCCTTCCGGAACATGAGCAACCCCATACATTATCGCATTATATGAAGGGATTCGTAATAAATCCGCTGTGGCATATTTTTGATACTTAGCTTTTAATTTTTTGATTTGATTAATTGATAATCCTGGGATACGTTTAGTCTCATCCGTTTCTGCACGTTGTAAAAATTTAAAAACTTTTTCACTTGTACCAAATTCTGTTAATAATTTATCTGTAATTTTCGATCCACAAAATCTATTTAATGTTCTCTTATCCGTTAAGCCTGTTAAGTCAAGATTCGCAAAAGCTCCTAAATCAACCTTTACAAGTCCAGTTAAGGCTTTTAATAATGTTGTTTTACCAGCTCCGTTAGCCCCAATTAGTACCACTAATTCTCCTTTATCAACATTTAAATTAACTGATTTTAACGCTTTGATGTTGCCATTATATGTAACAGATAAATTTTTTACTTCTAACATATAATCACTCTCCTAAGTATGCCGCAATAACTTCTTTGTTATTTTTAATTTCTTCGGGAGTTCCTGTGGCAATTTCTTTACCAAAGCTAATGACTTTTATCCATTCACAAATCCCCATAACTAATTTCATATCATGTTCAATTAATAATATTGCGGTATTAAATTTTTCTCTAACAATTTTAATTGTTTCCATTAGTTCTTCGGTTTCAATCGGATTCATCCCTGCAGCTGGTTCATCTAAACAAATAATTGAAGGATGGGATGCTAAAGCCCTAGCAATTTCTAACTTTCTTTGTTTTCCATAAGGTAGATTTTGTGCTTGTTCGGTCACATATTCTGAAAGTCCTAAAACTTCCAAAATTTCTAATGCTTCTTTAGTAGCCTTATCTTCTTGTTCCCAATACTTTTTAGTTTTAAAAAAACTATCAAATAGACCATAATTCATATGAATATTAGACGAAACTTTAACATTTTCTAAAACAGACATTCTTTTAAATAATCTAATATTTTGAAACGTTCTTGAAATGCCCATTTTAACTCGATTGTGAGCAGGCATCTTTGTAACATCTTCCCCTCTTAATTCAATTGTTCCACTACTTGGGATATATACACCTGTTAACATATTAAAAACGGTTGTTTTACCAGCTCCATTAGGTCCAATTAAGCCAACTAATTCTCCTTCTTTAATTTCAATACTAAACTCTTCAACCGCATGTAATCCTCCAAAAACCATGGAAATATTATTTGTTTTTAAAACTGTTTGAGCCATCTTATTCTGCCTCCTTAGGAGAATTAATCTTATGTTGAAAAATTTTGTTTTTAATTTTTTTAAACAATCCTAAGAACCAGTTCCATGAAAACTCTGAGGTTCCTAAAATTCCATTTGATCTAAATAACATTATTAATACTAAAACCACACCATAGATAATTTTAGGATTACTACTAAAAAACTCAGGAACCCATGATTGCATACAGAACCAATATTCATATAGAACAATAACCACTGATGCTAAAATAGAACCAGTTAACGAACCAAGTCCTCCTAATACAATGATAATTAAGAAGAGAATGGATCTATCTTGGCCAAATGTTACAGGTTCATAAGTCATGTGATGGGCAAATAATGCCCCTGCAATACCTGTTAAGAAGGTTGCGAAAGTAAATGCTAACACTTTAGTTTTATTCACTGGAACTCCACAGGCCTCAGCAGCAATATTATCATCACGACAAGCAAGAATATTTCTTCCATAGCGGGATTTCATAAACGTAAGAATCAAAAAAATGGTAATCAAAAAGAAAATTGCATATAACAAAGGACTTCCACCTAAAAATTCTGTCATCCCAATACCATTTGACCCTCCAAATATTTTTTGGCCATTAATCGTAAAGTTTTTCGCAATATTAACCAATACTAAACCAATTCCTAGGGTTACAATTGCTAGATAATCCCCTTTTAAACGTCTTAAGGAAAATGTTCCCACTAAAAAACCTATTAAGCCAGTAACGAGTCCTGCTATACTTACATCAATAAACGAAAAGACATACCCTAACAAATGGACTTCTTGTCCTCTAGTAGTATATATAAACTCTTTAAAAAAACTTGCTCCACACATTTTATATAAAAATTGTTCTACTAAAACTGCTACTGTGTAACCAATTAATAAGAAACCTCCATGTCCTAAAACAAATTCTCCTAAACATCCACAAATAATATTTAAGGCTAAAGCAGAAATAGAATATATTAAGACCCAGCTTACTAGGTTTCTTAAAGTTATTGCTCCTTCAATAAATAATGAAAATGTAACCAATATCACTATGGCAATCAAATTACCAATTAAAATTTTTTTGTCCATTCTTTTAAATAGCATCGATTACACCTTCTCTCTTATATCTTTTCCCAATATACCAGCTGGTTTAAATAGTAAAATAATTACAAATATCCCATAAATGATTACTTGTACCCATTCACCTACTCCTAAGACAGCTGTTAATTCACCGAGAATCCCAATTAAAAATCCTCCTACTACGGCTCCTGGCAAACTTCCTATCCCGCCAATTACCGCCGCTACAAATGGATATAATCCAATTGTTTCAGAACCTAAAGTAAATCTAAAAAATGGAGATCTTAATAAGTAAATAATAACCCCAACAGCTGCTAATGCTGAACCAATAATAAAGGTTAAAGAAATAATGAAATTATTATTAATTCCCATTAATTTAGCTGCTTCTTCATTTTCTGAAACAGCACGCATGGCAATCCCAACTTTAGTTTTTTTCACAAATAACGTTAAAAGCAACATTAAAACAGCTGTTGTAATCATCGAAATAATAAATGCCACATCATTAGTAAAAAACTTTGGCATCTCCATTTGTTTACTGTTTATCGCATTTAGAATTCCACTTAAAATATAACTAATACCAATAGCGGTAATGAGAGCAGTGATTCTTGTTGAACCCTTTTTTCTAAGTGGTCGATAAGCAAACCTTTCAGTAATAAAGCCAATTATTACACAAACAATGATGGCTGCTAATAAACATAACACTAATGTTCCAATCGTTTTCCCTAAAATTGGTACTAATACTTTTTCAGCTAAATAATAAGCTACGAAGCCCCCAATAGTAATAAACTCGGAATGAGCAAAGTTTATCATTTTTACTATTCCATAAACCATCGAATACCCTAGTGCCATTAAAGCATATATACTACCCATTGCTAGTCCGTTTTTTAGTCCTTCCAAAAATAATTCCATAAGAATTCCTTTCCGAAAATAATCTTTTCTTAAATATTCATATAAGGCAGCATATCTCATGCTGCCTTTTTTGTCACACCTTATTTTGCTTCTACTTCTTTACCATCTTTAAAAGTAATAACAACAGCTTCTTTTTCTGGATTACCATCTTTGAAATTGAACCCTGATGCTGAGGTTACTAAACCTTCAAATGTCCCAGTAGTTAAAGCATCAACTACTTTATCATAATCTACTGAGCCAGCAATTTCAATGGCTTGTTTAGCAATATATACAGCATCATATGCTAATGCCGCAAAAGAAACAGGAGTTTCAGGAGTTCCATCAGCTTTTTTATATTTTTCTCCGTATGCTTGGACAAATGATTGAACATCCGCATTTTCAGAACCACCAAAATAGTGATTAGTATAGTAACAATTTGTTAAGAATGAGGCATCATCACCTTCTTTAACTTGTTGAATTACTCCATCCCATCCATCTCCACCATAGCATACACCTTTATATCCTGCAGCATAACCTGTTTTTAAAATGTTATAAACATTTTCATAATAATCTGGAATATATACACAATCAAATCCACCTGCTAAAACGGGAGCCCAATATGATGTAAAATCGGTAGTAGTTTTAGGATAACCAACGGCAGTTACTTCAAATCCTTGATTTGCAGCCTCAGCTACATAAGCATCTTTTAAGCCTACAGAATAGGCATCATCATTATTGAATAATACATATGTTTTAGTATATCCAGCTTTTTTAGTATATTGAGCCATATACTTACCTTGATATGAATCATAGAAACATGCACGGAAAATATTTAATCTTTCTTCTCTTAAATCGCCTTTTTCACCAACTGTTAATTTGTCAGCAGTCCCTGTAGGAGTAATTACTGGAACCCCATATTTAACAGCTTCATTAATTAATCCTTCTGCAGCACCGCTAGTAACAGCACCAACCACAACATCTACTTTTTTAGCAATTAAACTAGTTAATCCTGTAGCTGCCTTCCCAGCATCTCCTTCGTCATTAATGAAATCAATTAATTCTAATTCCATTTTTTTACCATTGACATCAACACCGCCAGCATTATTTATTTCTTCAATTGCTAATTCAATTCCTTTTTTAACTGCTTGTCCATAAATACTTGCCGTACCACTTAAAGGTCCAGTAGATCCTATTTTAATGGTATTAGAACTATTACCTTTACATGCTGCAAGTCCCAAAAACATCGACGTTGCTAATACTAAACTCATAACTTTTAAGATTTTTTTCATATTCTATCCTCCATTGTTTTAAGTTAAATAAATAAATGCTTTTGCTAGAAAACAAAAACATTTAAAACTCCATTTTAGTTCCTGTATGCCTTAAATATTTAACTCTTTTTTATATCATTATACTACTATAGAATAATGATATCAAGATTTTTGTCAATGAAAACGCTTATTTTTTTCAAAAAAGCTTAAAAAATGACCAACAAAAGTTGGCCATTTTGTACTAATTTACAATATAAATATTCCAGAATGTTGGTCGTTCATTAGGATTCCAGTTTTTATCCCAACCATCTGGTTGTTTTTTTGCCTCACAAGCAATTACTAAAATATCACAATTTTTAAATGCTTCGGAACCGATATATGTTATATATTTAGATAATTCTATTCTTTGTAAATTTTTACATCCTACAAATGCTTGTTCTCCAATACTTGTTACACTATCTGGAATAATAATTTCTTTCAAGTTAATACAATTAGCAAATGCTTCGTTTCCCATGGCTGTTACTTTTTTAGATAGGACAATCTTTTGTAAATTGTCACAATCTGCAAATGCTCGATCTTCTATCAAAGTAATCGTATCCGGTAAAGTTATCGTTGTAAGATGGTAATTACCAGCAAAGGCTCCTTTTCCAATAATTTCAATATCATTTGGAATATTCCCATCTGGGCTAGCAAGAATTAATTTTTTAGTTGCTTTTTCCACAATGCATCCATCTACAACTTCATATTTAGGATTATCTTTGTCGATAGTAATACTAGCAAGAGAGGTGAACCCTTCAAAGGCCCCTTCTAGTTCTACAAGATTTTTAGAGATTTCTAGTTTTGACACCATTATACAGCCAGTAAAAGCCTTAGGCATAATAGTAGTAACACTATCAGGAATATCAATCTCAGTTAACATATCACATCCGGCAAATGCTCCGCTAGCAATTTGTATCGTACCTTCAGGAATAACACTATTTCTTCCCCCTAAAATTAGAGTATCATCATCTTTTAAAATTAAACAATTATTTTTACTATAATATGTTGGGTTAAGATCATCAACTTCAATTATTAAAATATTTCCACAACCTTCAAAGGCATCATCAGCAATTGTTACAACACTACTTGGTAAATTAATAATTGTAACCCCTACACGATCCTTAAAAGCTTTACTTTTAATTTCCACAACACCTTCAGGGATTGTCGCATTAGCTGAACCAGCTAATAAAGTTTTAGTTTCACGATCAATTAAGCAATTATTTTCTAGTTTTAGATAAGGATTAGCTACATCTAAAATAAAGTTTTGTAAATGGGTACATCCATCAAACGCTCCTTCTTCAATTACAGCAATATTTATCGGAATACAAATCGTATTGACATATTGAGCATTTCTAAAGGCTCCTTCTAGAATACCTACTACATAACTATTATTATACATAACAGGAATAACCACATTAGGAGAAGTAATCGTTCCTACATTAGATAAATAATATTCTCCATCAATGTTTTTAAATTCCATACCTCCATCAACTTCTACTTCTTTACATCTTACGCAAACTCCATTCACATAATTGTGTCCTAGAGGACTAACTGGTTGAGATTGATAGATATCTTTATCACACCAACTACAATGACCCAAACCTATTAATCCTGCCGTTGTACATGTCGGTTCTGTATAATCACTATTTACAATATGGTGTTCTAATTTAGCAATTTTTTCTTCTCTAACTGCTTTACAAATACTACATGTTACCTTTTGTAACCCTGTTTGCTCACAAGATGGAGCAACGGTAATATTCGGTTTACCCCATACATGTCCTGTGGCAGCAACAACTTGTTGCTCAACAATTATTGTTCCACATCTTTCACAATGACTACCTTCTGATAATCCGGCTTCATGACATGTCGCATTAATGGCTATATCAATTACCACTTTATGTTCTAAAGTAGGAATTTTTTGTTCAACTACCTTTTCACAAGTTGTACATTTAAAACGCATTAAGCCTTCTGATGAACAAGTGGCCTCAGTCACTATTTCTCCTTCATCAAAGGTATGAGCCGTTTTATTTAGTTTTATTATTTCTTTTTCATCACAACCCGTACAATGACGTTCTAACAAACCCTCTTCTTTACATGTGGCACTTTTTTGAGTGGTCCAACTACTCCATTCATGGATGTGTTCTGTTTCTGTTTTTTCTTCACCACATGAGGTTAGGCTAAATAGCATAATCAAAACAATAACTATCTTGTAAAGTACATTATTTCTTTTCATTAGCTGTTTCTCCTTTCTTAATTAAGTCTTTAAATATAGCAGCTGGTCTAACCCCAATATTAGTATCAGAAACCATGCTATCAAAAACTACCCCATATGTTGATACGGCTAAAGCCTTTCCTAATGCATCGCTTGACGGAGAGCGTAACCACCATTCACCATTCATAGAATAGTTATCAACTCTAACCCCTTTAGCAATAGCATAATCAGAAACCCCACACTTTCCACCATTTAATAGTTTACTATATACATCAGTATATTCAACATAAGATAATAAATAAAAGAAGGTTGTAAAATTATTACAAGCATATTCATTATTATCTTTACCAGTTGTTGGAGCACTATTATCTAATTTATCAATCATTTGAACAATATCTAGTGGTTCTTTAAATGCTTTAGTAGCAAAATTATTATTTTTAAATTTAATTTCCCCATTTAACCATCCTGAAATATCAGAATATTCATAGTTATTAGGTAATACACTAGTATATTCAAGATTAGCTTTGGCATTTTCATAATAAGCCATTGAATCTAAAATAATATTTGTAATAACAATACCCTTTTTTTCATCAAGAATACGCCATAAAATTGGGTCTACTCTAAAATAGTATGTTTTGCCATCTTCTAATTTTTCACCATTATTAAATAAAGAATTATTTTTTTCCGCTTTATAAACTACTTTCGTATATTGGCTTCCATTATATTCTAAATAACCCCGTTCATTAGTTGTAGTAAGTTTGGCTAATTCAGTTATTAAAGAGGCATTTGAGACTAATGATTGAGGATATTCCCCTTGATATAGATATTTAATACCATTTTCTTCTTTTTCTTTATCCCATTTAGCTATTAATTCTACATCTTCGGTAATATTCCATGGTTTTAATCCATTACCAAATTCATCCGTAATTTGTTGAGAACCTAAATACCATCCTCTAAAGAAAACATATTCATTAGTGACGGGCACTTCAATAGTAAATACTTGATTATCTTTAAGTACTACTTCACTATTATTTACATATCCACCCTTAGCATCTAAAGTTACACTATATCCTTCTAATACCCACTTAGCATATACTGTCATATCTTCAGTTATCACAACTTTAGTTGCTAGTTTGCTGGCCTCATCAAAAGTTGAGGTCGTAAACCATCCAGCAAATCGATAATTTTCTTTATTAGGAACAGGAAGATTAATTTGGGTTCCTTCTACATATGTAGCAGTAACTTTATCAAGAGTTCCTCCATTAGCCTCAAAAGTAACAACTAAGTTTTTCAACTCTTGTTCCCTAGTTCCACAATTAGAACATAATCCTCCAACAAACTTGTGTCCTGTTTGAGGAATGCTTTCAGTTTGAATATCTTTACAATGAACACAAGCAAGGATTTTAACCCCTGTAGTAGTACACCCGGGTTCAACAATTATTTGTCCCTCATCATATTCATGTTCTAATTTAGCAATTGTTTCTCTTTCATATTGTGGACATTCTTTACAATCACGTCCCTTTAATCCTTCAGCTGTACATGTAGCAGGATTTAAAACTTCCCACTCTTTCCATGAATGAACATGTTCTTCTTCAACGACTTGTTTTTTACATGATGTCAAGAATACTGCTGATGAAATTATTAATATAGTTAATATTATTTTTATTTTTTTCATTTTGCCTCCTCCTTGTCTTGTCCTTATTTTATCATAGTTTTACATAAAAGTAAAGATTTTTAGATAAAAACACTAACCACTTTTTTGATTAGTGTTTTTGTTTTTTTAACCAATTGAACCGCTCATTTCTAATTTGATTAATTGATTCAATTCTACCGCATATTCCATTGGTAATTCTTTAGCAAATGGCTCAATAAACCCCATAATAATCATTTCTGTTGCTTGGGCTTCTGTTAAGCCTCTACTCATTAAATAAAATAATTGGTCATCATTAACTTTAGAAACCGTTGCTTCATGTTCAATATATGATGAATTATTTTGAACCATATTTAGAGGGATAGTATCACTAGTTGAAATATCATCCAAAATTAATGTATCACATTCAACATGGGATTTTGCGTCAAGGGCTTTTTTTGAATGACGAACTGTTCCCCGATAATTAACTTTTCCTCCCCCTCGACAAATTGATTTAGAAATAATTTGACTAGTAGTATTCGGTGCTAAGTGAATCATTTTAGCCCCTGTATCTTGATATTGCCCACTATTGGCGAAAGCAATAGAGACGGTTGTCCCTTTAGCGTATGGTCCTGCTAAAATGCATGCCGGATATTTCATATTAATCATTGAACCAATATTACCATCAATCCATTCCATATGACCTGACTCTTCCACATATGCTCTTTTAGTAACCAAATTAACAATATTGTTAGACCAATTTTGAACCGTTGAATAACGACAATATCCACCTTTTTTAATATATATTTCCACCACTGCCGCGTGAAGAGAATCTTTAGAATATTTAGGAGCAGTACATCCTTCAACATAGTGAACACTAGCTCCTTCGTCAACAATAATTAGCGTTCTTTCAAATTGTCCCATTTGTTCGGTATTAATCCGGAAATATGATTGAAGTGGTTTTTCAATCTTTACCCCTTTAGGAATATAGATAAATGAGCCTCCACTCCATACTGCCGTATTTAAGGCTGAAAACATATTATCTGCAACTGGTACGACTTTCGCAAAATATTCTTTAAAAAGTTCGGGATAACGTCTTAATGCGGTATCAGTATCACAAAATAAAACTCCTAAATCTTCCAATTCTTTAATAGTATTATGATATACAACTTCTGATTCAAATTGCGTAGAAACACCTGCTAAATACTTTTGTTCCGCTTCGCGAATTCCTAGTTTATCAAAAGTATCTTTAATATTTTCTGGGACTTCATCCCAATTTGATTCCGTTTTTTCACTTGATTTAATATAATAAATATATTCATCAAAATTTAAATCTTTAATATATGGTCCAAATGTTGGCCAGTTTTGTTTTTCAAATTCTTTATAGGCTTTTATTCTAATTTCTTCCATCCAAGCGGGTTCATTTTTCATCTTTGAAATTGTTCTAACAACTTCTTCATTAATTCCTCTCCCAGTATCGAAGACATTTTTAACATCTGTTGTGAAACCATATTTATAATCAGTACCAAGGTTTTTTAAGCGATCATTATTCATGAATATCTTTAACCCCCTCTTCACCGATTAGTAAAGCTCCAAGTGCCTTCCATGCGAGAGTTGCACACTTAACCCGTGCTGGAAATTGACTTACCCCAACAAAAGCCATAGCCTCATCTAATGTTTCTTCATCATGTGGTGCTTCACCTTTAATTAAAGAATAGAAATCTTCAACTAAGGCTTCTGCTTCCTGGATTGTTTTACCTTTTATTACTTCACTCATTACTGAAGCACTAGAACAGCAAATACTACAACCAGAGCCATCATGTAATACTTCTTCAACAATATTATCTTTGGTTCTTATTTGAATTGTTACATCATCTCCACAACTAGGATTTTTTAAGCGAAGTCTACGATATTCTGCTCCTTCTTTTAATCCTTTATTGCGGGGATTTTTATAATGTTCGACAATTACTTGACGATATAAATCGTTTATTGAGTTCATATATTCCACTCCTTAAAATATTCTGCTGCTTGTTTAACGGCATTAATAAACACCTCAACATCACGTTCATCATTATATAAATAGAACGATGCTCTTAACGTACCAACACATCCAAGCCACGAAGTTATTAATTGTGCACAATGATGACCAGCACGTAATGCAACATTATTTTGATCAAAAATAGTTGCGGCATCATGGGGATGAATACCCTTAATGTTAAATGATATGACTCCCGTTTCACATGTTTTGTTATATACGGTAATTCCCTCAATTTCTTTTAATCCTGCCATCGCAAGTTGCATTAATTTTTGTTCATGATGGTGAATGTTATCCATTCCTATTTTTTCTAAATAATAGATTGCTTCCTTAAATGCAATTACTTCACTAATTAATGGAGTTCCAGCTTCAAATTTATAGGGAGCATCTTTAAATGTTGAATCATACTTTTCAACATAATCATTCATATCACCACCAAATTCAATGGGTTTCATACTATTTAATAAATCATATTTACCATACAAAACTCCCAGTCCTGATGGACCTAACATTTTATGAGCTGAAAAGGCTAGAAAATCTACATTTAACGCTTTTACATCAATGGAAAAATGAGGTGCCGCTTGAGCAGCATCAACAATAACAACTGCCTTAACATTATGGGCCAAGTCAATTATTTCTTTAATTGGCGAAATATATCCCATAACATTTGAGACATAAGTTAAAGCTACAACCTTAGTTTTAGAAGTTAAAACTTTTTTAAAGTTTTCTATGGTAATTCTTCCTTCATTATCTAAAGGTATAAAAACCAGTTTGGCTTTTTTTTCTTTCACAATTTCTTGCCATGGCATAACACTACTATGATGCTCAAGTTCACTAACGATAATTTCATCACCTTCATTAATGTTTTCCATCCCATAGCTAGAGGCAACTAAATTTAATGCGGAAGTCGCACCCTTAGTGAAAACAATCTCTTTTGTTTTAGCATTTATGAATCTCGCAACAACTTCTCTTGTTTTTTCATATTCATTAGTTGCTTTATAACTTAATCCATAAACTCCCCGATGAACATTAACCCCATATTCTTCATAATACTCTTTTATTTTATGAATGACACATGCTGGCTTTAAGCTTGAAGCAGCACTATCTAAATAAGTAAGACTAGGATTATTTATTAAAATGGGAAAGTCTTTTTTGATACTTTTGGTATCTAACATAAAATCACCTACTTTAATTTTTCAGAAAACTCTTTTAAAATTCCTTGTTTAATTTCTTCAATCTTGTTATCATAGCTAGTTGAAATTTTATCAACTAGAGGATTAATAAATCCTAATACCACGATTTTTCTTGCTTCAGCCTCAGGTAAACCACGACTCATAAGATAGAATAAATCATCTTTATTGATATTACCAACTGATGCTGAGTGCGATGCTTCTACATCATATTCATCAATATATAGATTTGGCTGTGCTTTAATCGTCGAATTAGCACTTAAATTTAATCCTTTGGCTTTTTGATGGGCAATTGACTTATGGCATCCATTTTTAATAGTTGCATTATTATCTAAAGTTAAGCACGCATTATCTAACGCAATCGCATAAGTTTCAAGTTCTGACTCAGTAGCTTTAAAATTATGATAGATATGAATTAAACTATTAACTTTAGCATCACCATATCCTAAGCAAACATTTAATACTTCTACTTTAGATGTCTCATCTTCTAAAATAATTTGTTCATTAATCGCAACATCTTGACCACTAATAACCATATTATAAATTACTAGTTGAGCTCCTTTTTTAAGATTTGCTTTCAAATTTACTTCGGCAATATTTCCGTTATTAAATGTTAATAATTCTAATTTACTACTTTCAGCAAGAGATAAATTAAATTCATCAACTGAACAATCTAAACTTTGATAACAAATAGCTCTTTCATCTTTTACTAAAGATTTTCGGAAAACCCCATTTGTTTTAATTACTTGGATATTTTCCATATTACTTACCTATTGTTTGTTTGACTGCACAAGTTCCAATTGATACAGCTTTTATTTTTTCAGGAGTCGTAGTAATACCAAGTTCTTCTTTTAACCAATCATAACCTTCACGGTCAATTTTTTCCATTAAGTCAAGTCCTCCACTACGAACAATTTGTCCATTCATTAGTACGTGAGTAAAATCTGGTTTAATGTAATCAAGTAATCTTTCATAATGCGTAATTACTAAAGCCCCAAAGTTTTCACTCTTCATATCATTAACATTTTCTCCAACAATTCGTAAAGCATCAACATCAAGTCCGGAATCTATTTCATCTAAAATCGCAAATTTTGGTTTTAAAATCTTAAGTTGTAAAATTTCATTACGTTTCTTTTCTCCACCCGAAAAACCGACATTTACATAACGATGTGGTAAATCAGGGTTCATTTTTAATTCTGATGTTGCCCCTTCTAAGGCTTTAATGAATTTAAATAATGAAATTCTTTTACCTTCTTCAAGTCGTGCTTGCATTGCGGTTTTAATAAATTCGGAGTTGGTTACACCTTCAATTTCACTTGGGTATTGCATAGCAAGAAATAACCCTTTGCGGCTTCTTTCATCAACACTCATTTTTAAAACATCTTCTCCATCAAGTAAGATTTGTCCTTTGGTTACTTCATACTTGTAGTGACCCATAATTGTTGCAGCAAGAGTTGATTTTCCTGTTCCATTAGGTCCCATAATAACATGGAATTCATTAGTATTCATTTCCAAATTGACACCTTTTAAGATTTCTTTTCCTTCTACACTTACATGTAAATCAATAATTTGTAATTTTGACATTTTCATTACCTCTGGTTCAATTAATATTTTCTGCTTGTATGAAATCTAAATTATTAGATACATAAACTTGTTTATTATTAGTGACAATCACTGCTTCATAATCTTCTAAAGAATTAATTAATGCTAATCCCTCATCTAATCCTAACGCAAATACCCCTGTCGACAAAGCATCAGCAATACTTGAATTTTCACCCATAATGGTGACTGAAACAATCTCATCACTACATGGATAACCATTCTTAGGATTTAAGATATGATGATATTTAACTCCTTGATAATTAATATATCGTTCATAAATCCCACTAGTTACTCCACCAGTATTTTCTTTAGGATAGTAATAACCGATATTCCCTGCCTCAAAGGGGTTATTTACATATAATTTAACCTCTTCGACTTTTTGCTTCGGTTCACCTTTTATTTTAACATTACCACCCATATTAATAATCGTGTACGAAAAATGATATTTTTCTAAATACTCACTCATTTTTTCGACTCCAAAACCTTTACCTGTTGCCCCCAAATCCAATTTCATTCCCGTGATAGGTAAATATACCGTCTGTTCTTCTTTATCCATTTCCACTAATTGATAATTAACTAAAGGTAAAACTTCTTGAATTTCAGCCTCAGTAGGAATATGACAAAGCGATTCCATTGATTCTAAATCATCTCTACAATACTCTGCTCTACTAGAAATATTCCAAAGTTTACTTAAAACTCCGATAGTTGGATCAAATAATCCTTTTGTTGCTTTAGCCATATTTAAAGCTATTTCTAATAATTCTAAAAACGTATCTGAAACCGCGATTTTTTCTTTTCCACTATATTCATTTATTAACATTAGCGTAGATTTTTCAATTCCCGCCTCTAACATATATGGGGTTTGGTCAATAGAAAATTCTTTTTCAATATTTAACAATACCTCATCTAAACCTGCTAAAATCTCTGAAACTTGACTTTTAGAATAATCTTTAGTGTTATACTCGACAATAACATAGCCTACAGTATCTAAATATCCATTATATTCATAGCGATAAAAGAGATTTTCTCCCCTCTTACAAGATGTTAGTAATAGTGAAACTACTAAAATAAGAGTACTTAAAAAGATTTTTTTCATATTTTCCTTCCTTTTATATACTTATATTATTATACCATTTTTTTGATTAATTCGCATTTTATATGCATAAAAAAGATATCAAATCTTAACCTTCTTTTAATAAAGAAATAAAGTTAATAATAAAAAGCCGAGCAGAAACTCTACCCGACTTAGTTAAGTAATTTTTAAATAAGATCTTTTTATTAATTAATTATTATCCACAATAAGACGACCGACAATATCATTCTTAATGTTTTTACCTGCATCTTCATCATTACAATTAGTAGTATCAGCAGTTACAGTTACATTAGTAGCTTTATTTCCAGTAATAGTATTGTTTGTATATCCACAACCAACGATTTGACCAGCATCACGAGCAGCTGTTACTGTACAATCTTCAGCCGTATTATTAGTTATTGTACAGTTTTTAGGATTAATGTATCCAACAATGGCTCCAGCCTTATCTCCACAACATTTTGAATCAAGATGTTTAGAAACAATCTTAGCATTTTTTACAGTACATTCGGTAATAGTACCACGTTCCATATATCCAGCAATTACTCCAGCATATCCATACCCAGTTATTTGAGCACCATCAACAATTAAATTTTTAATTGTTCCATTGTTCCATCCGAATAAACCTACACCATAATATCCAGTAACATCTGTTTGAGGAGCAGTAGCTTTTAAATTTTTAATTGTATGCCCATTACCATCAAATGTACCTGCAAATTGCCCTCCATAATAGTTAACTCCAATAGGTGTCCAATCTTCATTATTAAGATCAATATCAGCTACAAGTTTAGCTGTTTTTCCAGTGAAAGTATAATATGTGCCATCTTCTTCATTGGCCTTTTCCGCAAACCATTTGAAACCTTCTACATTAGAAATTTCATAAACACCATTGTTAAGAACAACACCTTCAGCAATATAGTCACCACCATTAAGTTTTAATGTTCCATAATTACGACCAATCATACCACCTGCTAAAGGAGCCTTAGCATTGTTATTACTTAAAGTTACAGTTGAAGCTATTGTACAATTATTAATAGCTGTTGTTCTCATATTAACTGTACCAATTAAATATCCTGCTTTAGCACCACCATTTTGGCGATTTTCTGTACAAGTAACAGAAGTATTACCCTTTACAGCACAATCATTCATTGTTACATTTCCATAAGTATGACCAATAAAGGCACCTGTAGATTTGAAACCTCTAAATGTAACATTGTTTACAGTACAATTTGTGAAAGTAATATCAGCACTTCCACTATTATTTCCTTCAACTATACCAATAAACCCACCAATATAACGACCATCTGTATCGTTTGTTGCATCTTTAGCAACTGTACCACCATCGATATGACAATTAGTAAAAGTATAACTTCCTCCACCATTAGCATTGGCAGCACCGACAACAACAGCCATACCACCACCATAGTTATTATCAGAAATATTTACATTTGTGAAAGTTAAATTTTTAAACTCATAATTTTTAGCAGGTAAACTACCAAATAAGCAGCTAGGCATATTACTTAATACGTGCCCATTACCATCAAGAACAATATTAGCATGATTTGTTCCGCCATCTAGAGCAACCCAATTACTCATATCGATATCATTTATTAATTGTGCCTTAACAGTTACACCATTGTTATAATTATTTAATGCTGCAGCAAGGTCTTTCGCATTGTTAATATAAATAGTATCATTATCCACATCAATATCCGCATTTCCTTGAACTGCTTCTACTGTATAAGTTAATGTAACTTCTTTATCTTGATAATCATTTCCTGCTTCAGCTGGTAATTCAATTTCTACAATAATTTCTTGATCACCAGAATCAACTGCTAATGGTTCATAATTAGTTACTTTAGTTGTACCATCATATGTTGTTCCATTAATAGTTACTTTTAAAGCTTCAAATAATCCATTATTTTCTTCACATACAATAATAGTACGATATTTTACACTAATACTACTATTATTTTTTACAACAATTGTAAATTTAACAGCATCTCCTGGAACTACATTATTTAATGTTACAGTTCCATCTTCTTTAAAAGATACTAATCCCCCAAACATATGGTTTAGACCTTGTTCGTATTCAGTCTTTAATGCTTTAGTATAAATACTGCCTTCATCTACACTTGCGACTACATCTACTTTACCTGAAGTAATAGCTACATCAACTTTACTTTCAGATGTAAATAACGCATATGTTGCCCCAGCAATTATACTTACACAAAGTACAATTGTTAACATTGCTGAAACAACAACATTTCTTTTTAAAACGTTCTTTTTCATTTTCTTTTTTTCCTTTCTTCTTAGTTTACAAAGGTACACGTTTATATACTATTTAAAAACAATTTAATACTTAAAATTTTTAGTTAAATAATTAAAATTATTTGCATTTTTATGCTTATTATAGTATAATATGAGTAGTACATAAACGTGTACCTTTATGGAATAAGAGAATTAAATTAAGTATTTTATTTATTTCCTTCTCTTATACTATTACATCTATATACGAGTGATTTAATACTAAACTTTCAAACATTAACACTAGTTCTTTTGAAGTAAAACCCTTTCTTGCATTATATCGCACTTTTAGTGTGTCCAAGGAATGAGGTACATTTCATTGGGGCTAGTATTTTATTTTGTATTATTACCATAACAAAAGAATTAAGAGTAAATTAAAAGACTGAGACCTATTAAATTTAGAACTCAATCCTATAGTTTTTTTAATTCTTTTAGAGTTTACTTCAAAAATTGTTTCACCACTAAAGTTTTTGCTAAACTTCCAACCAAATTATTTTGCTCCCCATAGACATAGTTTTTTTAAGATAAATATTTATGCTATTTCTAAATTAGCTCCTACATTTATCCAAAGCGCTACAAGTTCTTCTTCCCGTAAAACAACATAAACTTTATCCATAATCTCAATAACATCATCTATAAGTTCGGTCTTTTTATTACCGAAACATAACCACCCAGTTTTTTTATCGTAAAAAGTATCTTGATGGCGCATACATTTAAATACTGTTTTGTCAGTTAATTTGTAACTTGGGGCATCCATATATATTTGTCCTTTAATAGCCTCTGGCGCTTTTAATTTTCTTTTGAGCCATACAGAACATGGTGCCATACCACCTATACCTTCTACTTGTTTCGTATTAGGATTAACAAGTAACCCAGCACAAGTGACTCCCAAGTTAATTTCTACATATCCAGAAATATCTTTATCAAATACCCGTTTTTTTAAATCAAAAGTAACCTTATCTAATTTTTTTTCTGGAGTTTCCATGTATGAGAACTTCAGTTTTTTTGAATCATCTATTTCATAAATTTTTTTTCGTTTTTGTTCTCTAATTGCATTAATCAAAATTTCAGTTTCTTCCTGCAAATTATATATTTCTTTTCTAACTTGTTTCTTAGAAAAATATGAACTATACCAGCTTGAGGCTATAAATAAAACTATTAAGAAGATAGCCAGAATTAAAACACTAATTTTTAGGTCTTGGTATATTGTTAACCACACTAGGACTACCGATAATCCAATTCCTAAAACGGTGTTAAAAATTGGAAATAACAACTTTGGTTTATGTTTTTCATATGTTTCTTCTAAAAACTGTCTATCACTTTTCATTTTGAATCACCACATAATATCCATACAATTGGCATTAGAAAGAATAATACCCAGTTCCAACTCCAAATATGCAACATAAAACCAGTAACAAAATATGCGGCTAAAATTAATAAACATAGCACTGATGATATTGCCTTTTTAGGGTAAGTGAATTTTATATTTAAAACAATACTAACAACAGGAATAGCTAAAAAGAAAGCCCAATTCCAATGCCAAGCATCTAATAAAAAACCTGTTAAGAAAAATGCAATTAATACCACAAAAGGGGTAATACCTATAATCTTGTTTTTAATTTTTTTCCAAGTGCTTTTCTTTTTGTTTACTTTATAACCATCTTCTTTGTGAATATTGATACCTAATTTGGCTGCTGTTTCAGCATCTAGAGTATCAAAATCTACCTCCATTTCTTCACCATTTACATTAATTGTTATTTTACTCATAAAACTCCTCCTATAACTTTACTATTTTTTCTACTTTAGCTTTAGAACTAATATTTAATAAACCTGAATATTCAATTATTCCAACTTTACATCCAGTCTCAATCGTAATATTTTCTCCGCATACACGTTCTACATTAACATCTTTAAGGCAAATAGTTGTTGCTTCAATCTCTTTAATGCTAAGATTTTTAACAACATCGTGGAAAAATTCGTTTATGAAATTTCCGTTACTATTAATATATATTTCATCTCCATATACATTTTCAAATGATCCATTAGTAATTGTTGCTTTAAGAATATCGGTGTTAATATCCCCTTCAACAACTAAGCTGCCTGAGGCGGTAAAGTTTTCAGCTTCTACGCTTCCTTCAATCCGTGCTGCTCCTGCCATTTTTATTTCTTCAGCTTTTAAATTACCCTCTAATTTGACTGATCCACTTGCTTTGAATATTTTGGCTTCCATTGATGAGTCAATAGAGGTTGCTCCACTACTCTTAAAGGTATTACATTTAACAAATCCTTTAACTTTTCCACTTCCAGCAATTGATACTTCATCATATTCTCCTCCAAGGACAATTCCAACACCCGCTATTTTAATACTTTCCATTTAATATGCTCTCCTATTCCTTAAGGCTTGAAGCAAGTTTACTTACTACATCCTCAATATTTATTTTCTTATATATATTTAAATTTTTATCAATAATTATATTTTCTGGACCTATAACAATAAAGAAAGAACCATTATATAATATATAGAAAAAACAATTCATATCTTGAATATGCTTAAAATCAATATCTAAATAATCTTCAAAATTAACAAGTTCTTTATAATCTGAAAAAATTGATAAAATCGCAAGTTCTGAAATACTAAATGTATCATCATTTTTAATGCTATACATTTTTAAAATGAACGGATCTATTTCTTTTAAAACAATAACCTCTCTTAATGAAAATTTACGACCTTCAATACTCGGATTAAAAAACTCTTTGAGTTCTTCTAGTTGATATTTATCTTTTAATTCTAAAATTTTTTCTATCCTAGGAATTATTAAACTCCTCTTAAAAAATGTTTCTTGCCCTGTGGAAACAGCTTGTTTGTTAAACCACTCATCTGGTATTAACCCTTCTCTTTTCCAACGATATAATTGTCCATAAGAAATATTCATTTCTTTTAATAAATCTTTCTTTGAAATCATATATACCTCACTTTATACTAATATTATAGCAAAACATTGTTACGTTGTCAATGTAAATAATAAAATAAAGTTATAATATCAAAAATAATGGTTAAACAAAGAATACATTTTTAATAAATAAAACAAGTCCATCAGCAATTTAGACTGTACTTACGTCATTTGTCTTGATGGACTATTGTTTATTATTTTAGTAATATATATATATATATATCATTAAAAGAACTCTTTATAAACATAGAAGTAAATAAAAAACTTAACTATTTTAAATAATAACCTCCTGTTTTTTTGGAACCTTTATATTCAATGCAGGTAAATAAATTTCTTTTAATTTCATTTCTTACCTTATCAGAGTTAGCGATTAAATCTTTCGTTTGTAATTTTTCTACTATTTCTGGAACTTTTATACCTGGAAACTCTTTAATCAACTTCAAAACTTCTAACCCAAAATCACTAATATTAGCTTTTATTTGGTCATTTATTCGGTCATTTATTTGGTCATTTTCAGAATTTAAATTAGGTAAGATAACAGTAAAAAAATTTTCTGTAGCTTTAAATTGGGGCTTTTTAGTTGAATCATTATAAGCTAATATTGTTCTTGGAATTCCAGTTCCATAGCTTTCAATATAATTAAGTTTATCTAAGATATGAACTAGTTTAGGATTCCTGTATGTCTGAACCCCATTCATAATATCTTCCATTGTGGCATTAAAAATACCTCCAGGATTAGTAACTTTTACTTCATTTGGAAAAAACTCAATTTTAATATTCGACCTAATAAAATAATCAGTATGACAAAAGGCGTTTAATATAATTTCTCTTAATGAGGCTCCCGGATATGATTTAGTTTCTATTCTTTCAAATGTTTCCCCATTAATTATTGCTGATACATCATTTAGCCTATTTGCTTGTTCTTCTACATTTTCAAATATTTTGATTAATGAACCAGTAAATTCCTTTTTAATTTTAAAATTTAAGTTTTTATCATATTCTGCTAATTTAACGACTAAATCTGATTGATCAGATAATAAATAAGCTAAATTCGTATATTGACCATTTTTATTTATAAGACCTAAAGATATTTGTTCTCTAGATGTAAAATCAATTTCCTTTTCTTCAAAAACATTTGTTAAATACTTAAAAGTAAGATTTTGTTCATCTGAAATATCATTTTCATAAATATATCTTTTAGAATCCAAAATCATTTTTAGTATTTCTTCTTCTGTGGCTTTTCTTTTACTACTTCCTACTCGTTTATAAACACCAGATGGTTTTGGACCTTTTTCTTTTAAATAATATGGTTTATTGGTCCCTTCAAATACTTGTATAATCAATATTCCGTTATCATCAAATGAATGTTTAATTAAGCCAAATGTTGATGGGTATATAGCATCTTCCATCCAATTTCCAATTTTTAGATCTATTTCATCTCTTTCAATTGTATCAAATGATTTATAAATAGTTTTATCATCACTTATCCCTACCAAAATTTTTCCTCCTAAAGTGTTCAAAAATGCAATTATTTCATTTTTAATGTCATCTGTAAATTCTCTTTTGTACTCGATATTTAAACTTTCATCTTTATTCATAATATAACCTCCATATTTGGTCATTTATTAAATAGATTATATCATATTGACCAAATAAATTCAAGTAACTTTAAAGCAATACTTAAATATATTTTTAACTTTTTAATCTTTTTTATGTTTTTATAAATTATAATATATTGATAGATAACTTTAATTTTTATAATATTTTTTCTTCTATAAATTTATACTATACAAAAATTGTCCTAGTTTACCACTAGGACCTTATTCATATCATTAGACATTCCATATATTTATGTCATAATATTTATTTTATTGTTTATTTTTTATTCGGCGCATAACTTCAACTCTAGGAAGCATAATTAATCTTCCACAAGTTGTACATTCTAGTTTGAAATCAACACCAATGCGTTTAACTTTCCAAGTTTTACCACCACAAGGATGGGGTTTTTTAAATTCTAAAATATCATCTATCTTAATAGGATTACTATTCATAATTATTCCTTTAATAATATTTCTCTTGCTAGGTCACGGTATTCTTTAGAACCTCTAGAATTATAGGAGAACTGAATAACAGTTTTTCCGTACATTGGTGCTTCTTGAATGTGACTAGAAGAACTAATAATTGTTTTAAATGTTTTTTGAGGAAACATAAATTTTACTTTTTCAACAATTTTGTAACCAAAAGTGTTACGATTATCTAGTTTAGTTAATAGAATTCCTTCAATATCTATTTTTTTTATTCGTTGAATTTCATCAATTTTATTAACCATTTGTGTTAATGCATCATAAGCATAAAATCCACATTCTACTGGGATAATTACTGAATCACTTGCATATAAAGCATTATCAACAATTAATCCTAAAGATGGGGGACAATCAATTAAAATATAATCATAATTATCTTTTATTTTTTCAAGTTTATTCCTTAAAACCCATTCTTTATCTTGGGTATCATATAATAATGTTTCTATTTGAGATAAACGAATAGAGGCAGGAATAATCTCTAAAGATGGAACTTGCGTTTTTAAGAGCACTTCACTAGGAGATATATCACTAGACAATATATCAACAATGTCGTATTCTATCTCTTCTC
The DNA here is from genome assembly GCA_964384805.1 of uncultured Staphylococcaceae bacterium. Taxonomy (GTDB): domain Bacteria; phylum Bacillota_I; class Bacilli_A; order ML615J-28; family CAG-313; genus HGM10611. Next base: position 41,719 of record CAYLLO010000005.1, read on the forward strand.
GATTAATTCCTAAACTGATTGTCGCATTTGCTTGTTGATCAAAATCAATTAGCAAAACTTTTTGTTTTTCATTAGCTAAACTAGCTCCTAAATTAACCGTAGTTGTGGTTTTCCCTACACCACCTTTCTGGTTAACAATAGATATTACTTTTCCCATAACAATCCTCTCTATAATGGTTGTTTTTTTATTTTTGCGTAAACTCTTGGATATTTTTTTGGTGTTGTTTTCATTTTAGTTATTTCAATGATTGCTCTATGCCCTAAATTTTCGGGTAAATCAAATTCATATATATTTGTCACTTGACAATTTAATTCTATTAAAGCCTTATCGGCATCTTTTATTTCTTCTTTGAATGAAGAACCTTTTAAAGCATACATTTTACCTTGAACTTTTAACAAAGGAATCGATAATTCTAATAAAATATTTAATGGTGCAACCGCCCTAGAAGTTACCACATCATAGGTTTCTTGTCGTTCTAAAAGTTCCTCGCTACGTTTATTAATGACGCTAATATTCTTTAGTTTAAGCTTTTGGATAACTTCCGTTAAAAATACACATCGTTTAGTAGTTGGTTCAATTAAATCTATCGCTATGTTTTCACAAGCAATCTTTAAAGGAAGCCCAGGAAACCCAGCTCCACTCCCAATATCGGCTACTAATTCGTGGTTATTAACTAATTTACTTAAAACTAAGCTATCATAAAAATGTTTAATATATATTTCTTTTTCTTCCGTAATACTCGTTAAATTAATTTTTTTACTCCATTCTTGAAGTAAAAGCATATATATATTAAATAATAAAAGTTGTTGGCCATCAAGTTTAAATTCTTTTAAATATTCTTTACTTTCCATGATGACGACCACTTTCTAAATAAACTAGTAAGATGGAAATATCACTAGGATTCACCCCACTTATTCGGTTAGCTTGTGAAATGGTTACAGGACGAACACGGTCTAATTTTTCACGAGCCTCACTTGCTAGATTAGGAATCACATTATAATCAATATCTTCAGGTATTTTCCAATTTTCAAGTTTTAAAATTTTTTGGGCCTCTTTATAAGCTTTATCAATATATCCTTGATACTTAACTTCTATCGTTATTTGTTCACTAATTTCTTCAAAATTTAAACCTTCTTTAACTTCTGGATAAATATTGGTCATTTTTAAAATATCTTGATAACTAATTTCGGGCCGTTTTATTAATTCTAAAGCCGATACTCCTCCTACCAAGGGAGCAGAACCTTTATTTTCTAAATAAGCGTTAATTTCTGGGGTTGGTGTTAGACGTACCTCACTTAATCTTCTTTTTTCGTTTTCAATCATTGCCATTTTATCTAAATAGCGCATATATCGTTCTTCACTAATTAACCCTATATCATACCCATATTTGGTTAATCTTTGATCAGCATTGTCGTGACGAAGAAGTAATCGATATTCAGCACGTGAGGTTAACATTCGGTAAGGGTCACTTATTCCTTTGGTTACTAAATCATCAATTAATACTCCAATATAAGCCTCATCACGTCTTAATATTAATGGTTCTTTATTTTCTAAACTTAAAGAGGCGTTAATTCCTGCCATTAGTCCTTGACACGCTGCTTCTTCATAACCACTTGTCCCATTTACTTGTCCAGCAAAATATAATCCTTTAACCAATTTAGATTCTAAGGTTGGCTTTAAATGAAGTGGATCAATAGCATCATATTCAATAGCATAAGCATATTTAACAATTTCAGCATTTTCAAAGCCTGGTAAACTCTTAACCATCATTTCTTGAACATATTCTGGCATACTTGTCGAGAAGCCTTGAATATAAGTTAATCCTAATTCTAAATTTTCGGGCTCTAAAAATAATTGGTGACGTTCTTTATCCGAAAAACGTACTAACTTATCCTCAATTGAAGGACAATATCTTGGCCCCACTCCTTCGACAATTCCTGAATACATACTAGATTCATTTAAATGTTCGCGAATAATTCTATGTGTTTCAGGAGTAGTATAAGTTAAATAACAAGGAACTTGCTTATCTAATGGCAATAATTTCTTAGGATCTGTTTCATAACTAAATGAAAGAAGGGCATCTGTTCCAAGTTCTAATTGGGATACTGAAAAATCAATACTTGAAGTCTTAACTCTCGCAGGTGTTCCCGTTTTTAGTCTTAGTAATTTAAAACCATGTTTTAGTAATGATTTAGATAATCCGTAATTTGTTGCTTCTCCATCAGGACCTGAGGGATAGTATTCTTTTCCTCTCAAAATTCTTGAAGATAGGAATGTTCCTGTCGCAATAATTATTTTGGAAGTTTCAAAACTTTTACCATTTTCAAGAATAACCCCTTTGACAATTTTTTCTTCCGTTATTAGTTCATCAACATAACCAACCTCTAAATCTAGTAGCGGAGTATTTTTAATCACTTTTTGCATATAAGCAGCATAAGCAACTTTATCAGATTGAACCCGCATTGCACGAACAGCAGGACCTTTTGATAAATTAAGCATTTTAAACTGTAAAGCCGTTGCATCTGCCGTTTTGGCCATTTGACCACCCAAAGCATCAATTTCTCTAACTAAAATTCCCTTGGCTGGTCCCCCAATTGAAGGATTACATGGCATACTACCAATATATTTATCATTACCTGTTATAAGTAAGGTCTTTTTCTTTAACCGAGCACATGCTAAAGCAGCCTCGACTCCAGCATGACCTCCACCAATTACTATTACATCATATTTCATCGGAAAAATAACCCCCAAATTACAATAACTACAATAACTAATACTCCAAATAGTAATCCAATTAATTTATCCATAGATTTTTTCATTTTGGCTTTTCGTTCTTCTTCATGGCGTTTTTTTATTTCCGTCTTTCTTTTTTCGTTCATTGGAAGGGGCGCCATACAGAAATCACATGTTAAATTGTCGTATTTATTTTCATTATGACAACGAGGACAAATCATATTATCACCTTTTCTTTATAACACTATTTATTATTATATCACAATCTTCTTTTTTTGAAAACTCATATTACTTTTAAAATATCCCTTTTTTATTCTTAATCAATATTTTTTTTCTTGTCTATAAGGATTTTAGCATTTTATCTTTATCAAACGCAAAGTAAAAACAAGATAAGACCTTAGCATACCTTGTTTTATTGTAAATATATTATGTTGTTTATTTTTTATATTTCTTTTCCCGCAAACTGTGTCATATATAAATCATAATATTTACCTTGTTTTTGAAGTAATTCGTAATGATTACCTTGTTCCACAATTTCTCCTTTATCAATAACCACAATAACATCAGCATCTTGAATGGTTGATAAACGATGGGCAATTATTAAACTTGTTCGATTATGCATTAGGTTAGCCATTGCATCTTGAATATTTTTTTCTGTTCTCGTATCAACACTCGAAGTTGCTTCATCTAAAATTAAGATTTTAGGGTCGGCTAATACTGCCCTTCCTATAGATAATAGCTGACGTTGTCCTTGGGAAAGGTTGGTTCCACCTTCTGACAAAACGGTATCATATTTATCAGTTAAATTTCTAATAAAATAATTGGAGTTACTTAAAATACCTGCTGCCTTAACTTCTTCATCAGTAGCCTTTTCATTTCCGTATTTTAAGTTATTTTTAATGGTATCTTTAAATAAGACTGTATCTTGAAGAACGATTGCGATGGCATTACGTAAATCATCTTTTGGAATATCCTTAATATTAACTCCATCTAATAAGATTTCCCCACTATCTACATCATAAAACCGCATTAATAAATTAACAACAGTGGTTTTACCACTTCCCGTAGCCCCTACTAAAGCAATTTTTTGTCCTGGTTTAACACTTAAAGTAAAGTTTTTTAAAACTGGTTGTCCTTCTTCATAACTAAAATTAATATGATTAAACTCAATATTACCTTTAAATTCCTTTTCATCTATCTTAATAGTTCCTTGATCAACTTCATTATCACTATCTAATATTTCAAATACCCGTTCAGCACAAGCCGTAGCGGTTAAGATTTGTCCATAAAGATTAGCAATTTCATTAATTGGTCTCGTAAATTGACGACTACTACTTAGGAATAAGGTAATTGTTCCAATAGAAATTACCATCCCAAATGGTTCATTGACCGCAATATATGCTCCAACAGCAGTAACTAATACATATCCTAAGTTACCAATGAAGTTCATAATTGGTCCCATTGAACCCCCCCAGATTTGAGCAAGAATAGAAGTTTTGGTATATTTATTACTAATATCATTAAATTCTTTAATCACTTTATCTTCTTTATTATAAGCTACAACTGTTTTATATCCAGTAATCATTTCTTCCGCATGCCCATTAAGTTCTCCTAAAATACTTGATTGAGCTTTAAAATACTTACGCATTTTCCCCGTTAAGATTTTAGATAACACGAGCGTTAATACTACGGTAACCATCGTTACAAGGGTTAAAAACCAGCTATAATAAATCATAATAATAAGCGTTCCAACGATTGTCATGACCCCAGAAATTAAAGATGCTATTGACTGTGAAATGGTATTACTAATATTTTCTACATCATTAGTCATTCTACTCATTAAATCTCCGTGAGAATGGGTATCTAAAAATTTAATTGGTAGTTTAACAAATTTTTCAAATAAGTCGGTACGAATTTTTCTTACTGTTTCTAAAGATAACTTAGAAGATACTATTTGTCTAAAATAGCTAAATATTGTCACTAATATATAAGAAACAGCTAGCAAAATAATATATTTAACTGCTCTATTCCAACCATAGTTTGCTGATTTAAAGTCAAGAGCATCAATGACTTCTTTTTGGAAAATTGGTGATAGTAAACTTAAAATAGTCATTACAACCATTATCAACATTAACGTAATAAATAACCCTTTTCGATAATTAATATATTTTATTAATTTCTTGAATGTTGCCTTGAAATCTTTGGGTTTTTCTACAAAAACATTTCTTGGCCCTCGCCCAGGTCCGCCCATTGGACGATTTTGAGGCATTTGATTAGGTTTATTATTTGACATTATTCTTCACCTTCTTTCTTTAATTGTGAATTATAAATATCAATATAAATAGGGCTTGATTGCATTAATTCATCATGGGTACCGATTGAGGCAATTTTGCCATCATTTAAAACCACAATCTTATCCGCATTTCTAACACTAGCAACGCGTTGAGCAATCGTGATAATAGTCATCTCTTTTAAATCTTTATTAATGGCCTTATATAGATCTGCTTCTGTTTTTAAATCTAAAGCACTTGTTGAATCATCAAAAATAAGAATTTCTGGTTTTTTTATTAGGGCTCTCGCAATAGAAACACGTTGTTTTTGACCACCTGATAATGATGATCCTTTTTCAGCAACATATGTCTCGTATCCTTCATTAAAGTTTTCGATAAAGGCATCCGCTTGAGCAAGACTGGCAGCATACTTTACTTCTTCTAATGTCGCATCATCTTTTCCCCAACAAATATTATCTTTAATAGTTCCCGAATATAATTCACTTTTTTGAAGAACCATTGCTACTTTATTTCTTAAGGCATGAAAGGTATAATCTTTTACGTTCACTCCATCAACTAAGACTTCCCCACTTGTAGTATCATAAAATCGCGTAATCAAATTAACAAGTGTACTTTTTCCACATCCAGTTGAACCTAAAATTCCTATTTTTTCTCCCTTATTGACTTTTAAATTAATATTATCTAAAACCACTTCGCCACTAGAATTAGGATATGAAAAGCTGACATTTTTAAATTCAACTGTCCCTTTTTCAACTGACTCTTGCATAACTCCTTCCGTAACGGCTGGGGTACAATCTAAAACCATATTTAATCGTTTAATACTAGCAACTCCTCGAACAATACTTTGGAAGAACATTGCGAGCATCAAGAAACCATTTAGAATAGTAGAAATATAGGTAATAGCAGCACTTAAATCTCCTATTTCTAATCCTCCATTATTAGTAATATTATACCCTCCGATATATAGAATAGCCACCATTGCTGAATAAAAAATAATATTGATAAATGGTGATAATAAAGCCATTATCTTATAGATTTTCCAATTGATATTAAATAAATTATCATTAGCTTTTTTAAATCTTCTACTTTCTTTTTCTTCGGCAGTATAGGCTTTAACTACTCTTGCCCCTGTAACATTTTCTTGGACAACCGCATTTACATCATCAACACGCTCTTGTACTTTTCCAAATAGCGGAGCAATTTTAATTAAGAAAATAATCATAATTACTAGCATTAAAGGTAAAGCAACAAACAAAATCGGTCTAAAATCAGTACTAATACGGAGTAAGAAATAAATACCCATTCCAAATTGCATGAGTTGTCTAATCATCATTCGCATCGACATTGAAACAATATTGGTTACTTGAGTAACATCATTGGTAAGTCTTGTTACTAAAGAACCAGTTGTAAAATTATCAGTTTGTTCAAAACTTAAATTAATAATACGATTAAATAAGTCTTTACGCATATCATTAGAATAGTTGAATGCCGCAAGATTAGTAAATACTCCTGATAAAATACCAAACATTCCGCCCGCTAAAACTAATAATAACATCTTAATACCCGTCTCAATTATAAATTCTAAATCTTTATTCGCAAGACCTATATCAACAATATCAGCCATTAACATTGGTTGAAGCAAATCCATTAATACCTCACCCACCATAAATATAGGGGCAAGTAATGCTAAAAACCAATATTTTTTTAAATACTTAAAAATCCTCATTTTTTATAGTCCTCCAACATCTTCTCTGCTAATTTTCTCAATACTTTTTTTGTAATATTCAATTCTTCTTCATCAATTTCCTTAGTTAAAATTGCTTCAAATTCTTGAACATTTTTCTTTTCTTCATCACAAATCTTTTTACCCGCTTCCGTGATTTGGACCTTAATACATCTTTGATCTTTTGTACTAGTAGTTCTAGTTATTAACCCATCGACTTCCATTTTTTGTAACGCTACACTAGCCGTTGATGGACGGACATGAATTTTTTCCACAAGTTCTACTTGTGTCAAATATTCGTGGTGATCTAAATGAATTAAAATCGCATGAACCGTATTAGATACCTCTTTGTTAACCCTTGAATTATGAATTTTATGAGCAAACAAATGATGAACATCTCTTACTAACATCATAAGGGTTTTATTTTCATCTAATATACACTCTTTGGGAGCCTCATCTAATTTATACATTGTTTCCTCCTTTATTTAATTAGTTACCTAACTAATTATAATCTTTTTAACCCTTTTTTGCAATTAATTTGTAAAAAAACATTTTCTTGTTAACGATGTCCACCTTTATTATACACAAAATAACTTTGAATAAAGACCTAACCGAAAAAAATGCACCTAAATAGATGCATAATTTCTTAATTTTGATGTTAAAATCATTATGTTTTTATTATAACTCTAATAATTATAGACAAATTTTAATTTGTGCTACTACCATTTTAATACTACTTTTAAGCATTGGTCAAACAGACAATCTCATAAATTATTCTTTTTCTGTTACATTATACTTATGAACGTCATCCCAATTACGACGAACAACAATTTCGGCTGTTAAGTTTGTGTTATCAAACACAATTGACCATTGCGTATTACTGGTAATTTCTGTTTCACTTGGTTGTTGTGCAGCAGCTTTTAGGCATCCCACGCGTGTCATAGGTGTAATTCTCCTCCTGCTCATTCAACAACTTTACCATTGCCTGATCCATCATTAATAGAGAAATGGCCTTCTTTATTATTCTATTTTTCAAAATTATTATAAATCAATTTTTGACAATCAATTAAGCAGCCAATCCGCAATATCAACAATCCGTACCCCCTCATACTGGTACTCATCGTGTCGAGTACGAGCAATTACCATCTTGGGATAAGCATCCTTAATTTGAAGTAACGGCAAAACCTCACGTTCAAAAGTCTTGTTATCGCTAATATTATCCGAAACTTGTATATAAATCTTTTCATTACGTTTGATGGCAACAAAGTCGATTTCTTTTTTGTAAAGCACGCCAACATAGACCTCATATCCTCTACGAAGCAGCTCTATCGCAACTACATTTTCAAGGATTCTGCCGTAGTCCATATTCTTTGTGCCGAGTTTGGCGTAGCGGAAGGTATGGTCACTCAAATAATACTTATCGTTGCTTGAAAGATACTTTTTGCCCTTGATGTCATATCTATGGACTTTATAAAAGGCAAAGGCATTGCACAAATACTGAATATACAAACTAATGGTAACGTGGTTGACTTTTTCCTTTAATCCGCTGAAAGTGTTCGTAATATTTCGTGCCGAGGTTAGATTGGAGATGTTGTCCATAAGAAAATCTACAAGTCTATCCATCAACTGCATATTACGGATTTTATATTTCTTGCGAATATCACGGACAATTAAGGTATTGAAAACATCAGCAATGTAATCATACTTGTCTTCTTGATCTTTATACAGATATGATCCAGCCATGCCACCCTCAATCATATACTTATCAACGGCGGCATACTTATCGCTGTAACCAAAATATTGAATATATTCGCTGAACGAGAATGGGAACACCTTGATTTCAAATGTTCTCCCTGTAAACAGCGTAGCAAGGTCAGAACTCAAAAGAAAGGCATTCGAGCCGGTGATATAAATATCAAACTTTTCGGATGCATGCAGACCGTTGATTGCTTTCTCAAAGTCGGTACACATCTGAACTTCATCAATCAAAACAAAATTTTCTTTGCCTGCTACATACTGCGAATTGATGTAGTCGTACAAGGGGCGATATTCAAGCAGATGGTCAAACTCTGGTAAGTTGAAGTTGATTTGAATGATGTTATGGTCTGGTACACTCTGTTCGATATGATTTTTGAACGTTTCAAGCAGCTTGGACTTTCCACTACGACGAACACCTGTAATGACTTTAATATCCGGAGTACCGATTACATTGATAAGTTTTTCTAAATAATGATTTCGAGTTATAAGTTTCATGATGCATCACCTCACAGTTTATATTATACCACAATTTCTTGCCATTTTCAATAAATTTTCAAAAATGGTAAATAGAAATCTGATTGTTTTGTGATATATTCAAAATAGTAGTTTTATGAAATTTACAAAATA
>CAYLLO010000006.1:0-49843 GCA_964384805.1 uncultured Staphylococcaceae bacterium
TCCCTAAAACAAAGGGGCTTTTATTATAGGACAACACTGCAAAAGTAAGGTTATAGCACTTTTTTACCAAAAAGGTAAACATTATATTCTTTTATTTTTTATCCTCTATAAAATAATTATTCTTTCATTTTAATTTAAAAAATCATTTATCCATCACTTATAGATAGATGCCAAAAATAGGTATTTTTTTAAAAGAAACTCCTATATTTATTAACTTTTAGTAAATTGAATGTAAATATTGTAGTAAATTTTGTTAATCAACCTAACCTTATTATTGAATCTAAAAAATCTTTATCTTCGAATTTTTTTAAAACATTTATATCTCAAATATATTTTCTTTAATTAAATTATTTACTGAAACTTTTAATAAAATATAATCTATATTATGAAAACATGTTTAAAAAATATGATTAATTAGTATGTCAAAAAGGACCAACTATTCTCTAGTTAGTCCTTTAAATTTTTTACGAAATAATCTATTTTATCACAAAATTTTAAAAATTTTTATTAAATTAAACACAAATGATTATTTATTATTATCTCCAGATAAAACAACATCATCTACAGGCAAAGTAAAAGTAATTCCTTGTGCTTCAGTGTTTACTCCTGCTGTTTCATACAATCCCTTAAGAATAGCATCTTTAATATCTGAAGATACAAGAATCATAACAATTTCTTTTTCGGGTTGAATTGTAATATTAAAGATTTTTTCAGCATCTTTACTTGCTGTTCCCCGACCATGCATAATAGTTCCTCCACGTGCGCCAAGTTTGCGGGCAGTATCCATTACAGTTTCTGAGAAACCACTATTAACAATACATAAAATTACTTCAAATTTATTCATATGTCCTTCCTCCTATTATCCTTGGCAATTTGATAAAAATTGGTATATCGAAACTCCAATAATACTTTTTAAAGGAATGGTATAAGCAATACCCTTTCCATTTTTAACTTTTTCAAATTTTTCCGTTAATGTCTCTAAAATTTTTTTGATATTATCTTCTCTTACAAATGAAAAGATTATTGCTTTTTCAGTTTCAGCAAGACCTAAATAATTTAACATCTCTGAATCTGCGGTTCCTTTTCCATAAACAACTGTTTGCATATTTACTTCAAATTGTTCTAGAATATCTAAATAAAATAAGGCTTTGCTGCGATCAACAATGGTTACAAGTAATTTTAATTTTTTTATATCAGGATTTACTTTTTTATTTTTAATATCATTGGCATTTTTTACTTTTAAAATTTCCTTTTTAGCCATAAATCCTCCTAAATAAACTCAATGATTTGGTCATCATCTTCAACCAAAATTCTACGCATAGCAATTTTTTCTTTTACACGTTTAGTCATTACTGCCTTAAATCCTAATAATTGAATCGTAATGAGTGGCGTCATTGCCACCATTGCAACTATCCCAAAGGCATTAGTAAGCACTTTGTCTCCTTCTGGAAACAATGTCATGCATACTCCAACCGCAAAAGGTAAAATAAACGTTGAAGTAAGTGGTCCACTAGCAACACCACCAGAGTCAAAAGCAATAGCGGTATACATTCTAGGAACAAAAAATGATAGTCCTAAAGAAATGAAATATCCAGGTATTAAATAATACAATATTGAAAAATCAAATACAATTCTAATCATTGACAAACCAATAGAGATACCAACCCCAATAGATAAGGCCATTAACATTGATTTTTTTGATACTCCACCATCTGTAATTTCTTCAACCTGTTTATTCAAAACATGAACTGCTGGTTCTGCAAGTACTACTACTAGTCCCAAAATAAATCCAGCTCCAATTAGTAACATATTGTTATTACTTGCCAATTCACTACCCATTTTATAACCTATCGGCATAAATCCAACATTCACGGAAGTCAGAAAAATAATTAATCCAAAATAAGTAAATAATATACCAAATAAAATACGAATTATTTTTTTCTTTGGTAATTTTAAGAAAATAAAATTAATAACAAAGAAGAAACCTACCACTAAACCTAAAGCTAAAGTAACTTCTTTAGTAACAGTCCACAAAGTTTTCAAAAATTCAAGCAATACATCATCTGCAATTGCATAATTAGGAACAACATAATTTAAATTACCATCTACTGAAATACCGAGTAACATTACCGCAAGTATTGGTCCTACTGAACATAACGCGATTAATCCAAAACTATTTTCACTAGCATTTCGTCCCCCAATCGTTGTCGCAATTCCAACCCCTAGGGCCATAATAAAGGGTACAGTTATAGGACCTGTTGTTACTCCGCCTGAATCAAAAGATAACGCTAGGAGTTCTTCATTTCCTGTTGTTATTAGAATTGCACTTAAAGCAAATAACAACATATAAAAAAACATTAAAATTGAAGATAATTGTTTTTTAAAGACAATTTTTAAAATTGCAATTACTAAAAACATTGCTACCCCTAAACCTACAAAAATAATTAACATCGTTGGATTAATAACATCTTTAACTTGTGAGGCTAAAACCGTTAAGTCTGGTTCCGCTATTGTAATTAATAACCCAAGAATAAAACAAACCACAATTAATAACATTAATTTTTTAGATTTAGTTAACCCTGCTCCAATATATTCTCCCATTGGTGTCATTGCTAAATCAGCACCTAGATTAAATAAGCCAATTCCTAATACTAATAAAACTGAAGAAATTATGAAAACAATAATTTCTTTATTTGTAAAATTTACTAGTGGTGTTAAATTTAATAGGATAACAATTAACGTAACAGGTAAAACAGATACTAATGCTTCTTTTATTTTTATTAAAAATTGTTTATTCATTTTTTTCACCACCTTATTTCTTTTATTATAACACATTTTTTATAAAAAGTATATATTTTTAAATTATTTTTTTTCAATTTATTATAGTTTTTAAAAACTGATGCATAAGCATCAGTTATTACAATTATAAGTCTATACACATTTTTTCGATAAATTTGATAATAAATTTAATACCATGAATAAAGGCCTTTTTTTGGCATCGTTCATTAACTGCATGATAATTATGACATTTATCAAAATCATTAAAAATAGGATCAAAACGGTAACAATTATCACAAATGTCATTGTAAAAACGACAATCGGTTCCACCACTAATCAATCCTGGTATTACAATTACATCTTGGTAAAATTCTTTTATTGTCGCTTCTAAAAAATGATAAGCAGTAGAATTAATATTGGATATTTTAGAAGCTTCAATAGAATTTATATTTTTAAAAACTATTTCTGGATTAGTAATAATCTTCTTAAAGTGTTCCATACATTCTTCCACACTATCTAATAAACGAAAATTAACGACAGCTTTAACTGGTCCAGGGAGCACGTTAGCTCCTTTACTACCACCTTCTAACATTGTCGCAGCAGTAGTTGTATACACTAGTGGTGCTAAATCTGGATCATTATAACAATAATTCACTAATTCCTCTTCATATTTATTAATATTTGAGGCATATTTATGAAGTTCATCATCTTTAATATATGGGGATAAGCTTTCAAACATTTTACGAACAACTGAATTTAATTTAGGTTTAAATTGATTATTTTCTAGTGCGGTAATAGCTGAAGCAACATATCCAAGCGAAGTATGAAATCCTGGTTTTGATGAGTGTCCACCTTTAGAATTAGCAAATAGTTCTAAATCTAAGTAGCCCTTTTCCATAACATTAATGGTTGCAAGTATTGAATCAACTTTGTACTTATTTCCTCTTTCAATACCTCCACCTTCATCTAAAACCGCTTCTAACTTTATTCCTCGCATTTTTAACAAATTCATTATTTGGAATTGTCCTTTTCCTCCAAGAGTTTCTTCATCGTGTCCAAATGCTAAATATATCCCACGTTTTAACTTTTTGTTATGGACTAATAAATATTCTAAAGCACTTAAGTAACAAATAACTAAACTTTTAATATCCTCAGTCCCACGGCCATAAATAAACTCATCAGTTATTTCACCACTAAAGGGTGGATAATCCCATTCATTAATAGTTGCCTCAACTACTGGTACAACATCAATATGCGCCATTAATAGCAAGGCTGGCAATTCGTGATTACTACCTTCGATGTGAAAAAGGATTGAACCCTTATTAATAATTTCAATTTGAGCATTTTCAGTAACTAACGGAAAATTAGTTTTCAAAATATGATGCAACTTTCTAAACTCCTCAAAATTCATTTCCGATTGATCAGATTTACTAATAGTTTGACACTTAACAATAGCCCTTAAATCAGAATAAGCTTTTTCTTCATCTAAATCAGAATATAAATTATTATCAATAAAGTATTTAAAATTCATTACAGCACCTTACTTAAAAAACTTACTAATCTCGGACTTTGTGGATTGTCAAAAATTTCCTCAGGGGTTCCTTCTTCAATGATTACTCCATCATCCATAAAGATAACTCTATCACTTATTTCTTTAGCAAAACCCATTTCATGAGTAACTATTATAACGGTCATCCCGCTTTTAGCAATATCTTTAATAACTTCTAAAACTTCTTTGACCATTTCTGGATCTAAAGCACTTGTAGGTTCATCAAATAACATAACATCAGGATTCATTGCAAGAGCACGAACAATGGCTAAACGTTGTTTTTGTCCACCAGATAGTTTTTTAGGATATTCATCTTTCTTATCTAATAAACCAACTTTTTCTAATAATTCAAGTGCTTTTAATGTTGCTTCTTCTTTGGTTACTTTTTTACATTCAACCGGAGCCAAAATAATATTTTCTAAAACTGTTAAATTAGGAAATACATTAAAATGTTGAAAAACCATTCCCATTTTTTGACGGTGAATATTAATTGTTTTGTCAAGTTGTTTTAAAACTTTTATTTCTTTATTTTTTATTTTTTTATATTCTTTTAATAATTCTTTATGCTCATTAGATTTTTTATCTAAATTATTTACTTTAAGTTTCAACTCATATGCAGTTGCAGAAAAAATTTCTTGATTGTCAAAAGTGATAACTCCACTACTAGGTTGTTCAGTTAAATTTAAGCATCTAAGAAAAGTAGATTTTCCACTACCACTAGGTCCAATGATTGAAATCACTTCACCTTTTTTTACTTCATAGTCAATTCCTTTTAAAACTTCTAAATCTCCAAAGTTTTTCTTTAAATTCTTAACTTTAATCACGAGCTTCTAACTTCCTTTCAATGTATCTTACAACTTTCGATAATGAGAAGGTAACAACAAAATACATCGCTGCAATAACTATAAATGGTGGTATGTTAATAAAAGTTGCAGAAGTAATTTGTTTTTTAACTGACATTAATTCGCCTATTCCAGCATCAACCGTAGATGCCAGTGATGTTTCTTTGATAACCATAATTAATTCATTTCCAATTGATGGTAAAACATTTTTTATTGCTTGTGGAAAAATGATTTTTTTCATCGTCGTCCATTTACTTAAGCCTAAAGCTCGACCCGCTTCCATTTGTCCTTTATCAACCGCTTGAATACCTGCCCTAAAAATTTCTGCAACATAAGCAGCACTATTTAAAAATAAAGCCAATATTGCCGCAAGAACTTCTGAATTTAAAAACTTGCCATATGCTATTCTTGGCATTAAAGCATAAATTAGTAATAACTGTAGTAACAGCGGAACTCCTCTAATAATCTCAATATATGTTCCTGATAAAAAAGACAAAGGTTTAATCGATGAAATTCTTAATAAACATAAAACTGCTCCTAAAAATAAAGCTAAAAACACTGATACTACCGAAAAAACTAAAGTTAACCCTAAACCTCTAAAGAAATCTGGAGCATAATCTCTAAATACACTCCAAATCGTTGCTTTATATACAGGTTTAACATATAAATCTTTCGTAATATTTTTTAAACTTGCACTCCAACCACATTTGGTATATCCTTTTTTATTAGGAACTTCAATACTTTCAGCATTATCACCTTTTTTAACTATTTGATAATCATAAATTGTATCCCCAGTATTATCATTAAAGGTAATAATATAACTACCTTCTTTAACATATACAGCAGTAAAAGTATAGGATTGTTTAATAGTAAAAGTAACCATTTTTGTTTCACTTAATTTTTTGGTTTCACCATACAAATCATAAATCCAATATACAAAACGATAACCTTCTTTAGGATTAGCATATAAGGTTATTTTACTTCCACTATCTACTTTACTCCCAGAATAAAACTCCTCAGAAATTGTTTCATCATTATATTTGATGATATAGTATTCATTACCACCTTCACTATCTTCAAATGTAACTTCACAACTCATAGCAGCATTAACATTATTCCCTATGAATATAGTCATCATAAACATCAAAAATGTTGTTCCTAATAATAATTTAAATACTTTTTTCATATTTACATCCTTTTTATATTATTAAATCCACTATTAAATAGTGGATTTAGTTTTATTATTCAACTCAGTCCATTTATTCTTCAGGCTCTGGTGAAATTTCAGCTGCGTTATCACCTAAAGATTTGTATAAAGCATCCGCTATTTTAATCCATTCTTCATATAATCCAGCAGCCGATTTTTCACAAATCGGATTAATTTGTTCCGCTAAGACAGTATTATCCTTTTGCATAATTACATACAAAGCAGAACTTTCTACTTCAAATTGAAAACCACTCATAACAATATCTTTATTTTCTTCTGATGTTAATAATGTTTTAGCTACCACACCTGCTACAGCTATCGCATCATATTGTCCAGAATTAAGGGCTGTAAAAGCATTATTAATATCTTCAAAATATACATGAGTTGCATTAGGCAACTGTTCATCCACTAATTCTTGTTGTAAAGAACCACTTTGTGCTGCTACTTTAATTTCAGTTTTATTTAAATCTTCTAATGATTGGAATTTATCTTGATTAGTTGCTTTAAATACTAATATTTGATCTCCTTCACCATCATCATAATATGAACTAGAGAATAAATAATTATCAGCTCGCTCACTACTCCAAGTAAAACCAGAAATGGCGGCATCGATTTTTCCACTATCTAAACCAGCTAAGATTAAATCAAAATTCATTGGTTTTAAAACTAATTCAAGTCCTAATTCATCTGCAATTTTTTTAGCTAATTGAACATCAGAGCCAACATACTTATCATCGCCATCTTTTGTTAAGTCAAAAAATTCATATGGTGCATAGTCTGGTGAAATACCCACATAAAACTTTCCATTTTCAATTACACCTTCTACTTTTTTACAACTTGTCATGCTTAATACCATTAATAATAATCCAAATACAATTAAAATTTTTTTCATAATTTCTCTCCTCTTTTCTTCATCATAATGCTTGACCTTTTAATAAATATTTGCTTAAAATAAGAAAAAGCCAATCACTTGGCTTCATTTACAAAAACGCATCAAGAAGGTAAATATTGATACGATTACACACGTATCAATAAATACATGTGTACTTACGATACTATGCTCAAAACAGATTATATCATTATCCATTTATCTTGTAAATAAAGTCTCTAATAAAAATTAAAAAAGCCAATATTTTTGGCTCAAACATTACACACGATGCTCAAAGCTTTCGCTTATCTTGTGAGATATTCAAGTCATAATAACTTTAATCTTTATAGGTACTAGCATTATATCATTTGTGATAGTTATTGTCAATGCATTAATCTTCATTTTGAAATGTAAACGTATTCAAAAGCAATAAGAATTTAATACTAAAGTATTAAATTATAATATTTAAAGTTTTTTAGTTTTCTTAATAGCATGCTCCAATTTTATTATTTCTTAAGTCTTTGTGCGTCCCAATCTCAATAATTATATCTCCTTTGAAAACAAATATTTTTCTCATATCTTCTATATACAATAGTAACTCTTTTGTAGCCAATACTTTACTATACCAAACTATCTCTCGCCATATTCTTCATGCTACGAAAAAAACCTCATTAAAATGAGGTTTAAGAGTTCTTTTGAGAATTAATTTTTTCTTTTATTGATTCAATTTGCATCTGAATTTGTGTTTTACGTTTTCCATTAACTACATCTAAAAGATAATTAACAACAAAAATTATAATATATGATGACATGGATAATGATAAAACCATTAACAATGCTGTTGGATTTACAATTTCTTCGCCGTTTTCACCAATTGCTATCCTTACTAATGGTTCTAAACGAAATTGTTTATACCAATCAAAAACTCCCATAAAAGTATTTGTTTTAATTCCAGTCACTGAATTAATAACTACTATTAAACATAATAATACTAAACCTACATACATAAAAGTTTTCCAAAAGGAGAAAGGTTTACATGCAAGATATAAAACCATCATACATGTAGCCGTAGCGGAAATAACAATAATAGTCTTTACTTCAGCTACATTTAGTCCTATTTTTTCAGCAACAAAATAAGTTATAAAAACTTGAATAGCAACTGTTAGAGCCCCCGGTAAGGAATTTCGAATGACATTATACAAAAAGTGTCCTTTAATTCTAGATTTATTAGGTTGTAACGATAAGAAAAATGCTGGTATTCCAATCGCAAATGTTTCAATCATCAACATTTGAGCAGATGAAAATGGATAATTGCTACTACCATCTGGTGAGAATTTCGCAATAAATCCCGTAATTACCAAAATGGTAGTAATCATCGTAAACAAAGTTTTTACCAAAAATAAAGATGCAGATTGTTGAATATTGTTTACTACTCTTCGTCCTTCTGCTACTACATGAGTCATAGAAGCAAAATTAGAATCTAGTAAAACAAGTTGAGCAACATTCTTTACCGCATCACATCCCGAAGCCATAGCAATACTACAATCAGCCTCTTTCAATGCTAATATATCATTTACTCCATCACCTGTCATTGCTACTGTATGCTTATTTTCCTTTAAAGCTTTAACTAATAACTGTTTTTGATGAGGTTTAACACGCCCAAAAACCGTATATTTATCAGCAATAGCATATACTTCTTCATCAGACATATTATCTAAACTAATATATTTTTCGGTATTTTCAATTCCTACTTTACTAGCAATAACCGAAACAGTTAGAGGATTATCTCCTGATATAACCTTACATTCTACATCATTTTTCTTAAAATACGCAATTGTGTCGAAAGCTTCTTCTCTAATATGATCTTCAATTAAAATTAAAGCTAATAATTTAGGGATTCTGACAATTTTTCCTTCTTTTAAAGGATTAATAGAATGAGCTAAAGCTAAGACTCGATAACCTCTTAAAGCATATTTTTTTACAGAATCTTCAATTTTTTCATAATTTCCTTTTAAAATAAATTCTGGAGCTCCGATAATAAAGGTTCCCATATCTTTTAAAGTCACTGCACTATATTTATTATCTGAAGTAAATGGCAAAATTTCTGTTGTTTTATATTTTTCTTCATATCCAAAATAATTACCTAAAGCAATGGACGTTGAATTATTTTCTTGTAAAGCCGCATTCATGGAACTAATAATACCTTCAACATCATAATCATTTTTATTTATTTTAATACATTCACTAACTTCCATTGTTCCGTCAGTAATGGTCCCAGTTTTATCTAAACATAGTACATCTACTCTCGCCAGCATTTCGATACAATAAATTTCTTGTACTAAAGTTTTCCTTTTAGCAAGTCGTATTACTCCTACTGCTAAAGCAACAGAAGTAAGTAAAAATAATCCTGAAGGAATCATCCCTAGTAAAGCACCTGACATCGAAATGATACTCAAACTATAGGTGTCACTATGCTTAAAAAAACTAACGAAAAATTCCTTAATAGATTTAATCCGTTCAGCACGACAATATAATGTTACCCCTACAGGAACTATAATTACACTTACAAATCTCAAAAAATAATTCAGAGACTTTAAAATTTCAGATTGAGGTTTGCTGTATTTTTTAGCTTGTTCAGCCATTTTTTGCATTTCATTGTCTTTACCAATATGTTCTACTTGTGCATAACAATTACCAGATACTATAAAACTACCTGAATATAACATATCACCAACTTTTTTTCTAATTGGTACAGATTCACCAGTTAATTGAGACTCATTCACTTCAACATCACCTGATATTAAAATTGCATCTGTTGTTATTTCATTACCAGGAGCTAAGACCATCATATCATCTAGCACTAGTTCTTCTACTTTTATTTCTTGTTTTTGACAATTACGAATAACAAAAACGTGAGGTGCTGATAACAATGATAGTTTATCTATCGTCATTTTAGAACGTATTTCTTGAATAATCCCAATTAATGTATTGGCTGCTACTACCAAAACAAATAAGAAATTTGCCATATCTGCTCCAGCAGTTAGTAAAAGAATAAAAATAATAATATACATTGCATTAAAGAAGGTAAAGATGTTTTTATAACAAATAGTTAAAATACTTTTATTTGAACCTTTAGGACTTTGATTAGTCAATAGTTGTTCACAACGTTTTTCAACTTGCTCAGTAGTTAAACCTTCATAAATATTAGGAGAATATCTTTCAATATTAATCATTTCTTTAGGTTGTTTTTTCTTCATCTTTTTCCTCCTTTCTCAACTTTTTACCCTATTATATCATAGTTTTTTATGACATGCAAATAAAAAATAATGGCTTATTTTAATCATATTTAAACTAAAAATTTACCTTCTATGATATAATACTTACGAGGTGAAAAAAATATGAAACCAATTATCGGAATTGTCCCTAGAATTATGACTTATGAAAATAATTATAAAATACAAGTTAACGAAAACTACTTCACTCCTTTTAATAAAAGAGATGTTAATACTTTTATTTTACCACTCAATAGTCCTAATATTTTAGAACTATTAGACTTATGTGATGGTTTTTTACTTCCAGGTGGCGATGACATTAATCCAACATGTTATGGGCAATCAAATGATGAAGGATTATCAAAGGGTATTGATCCAACTTTAGATTTAATAGATAAAATTGTTTTAGAATATGCTGTTAAAACTAAAAAACCTGTTTTAGGTATTTGTCGTGGGGTTCAATCTATTGCGGCATTCTTAGGTGGCAGTCTACATCAAGATATTGAGCATGCAGGTTTAAAACATGTAGCAATTGATAATAAACATATGGTAAACACTATCCCTAATACTAAAGTAAGTCATTTATTCCCTAATGTATTCTTAACTAACTCTTATCATCATCAAGTTGTGGATAAAGTCCCTGCTGGTTTTGTGATTACCCACACTCATAAAGATGTTATCGAAGGTCTAGTACATACTGAACTACCTATTTTTGGCGTTCAATGGCATCCAGAAAGAATGGACACTAAAGAAACTGAAAACATTTTTAATTGGTTTGTTGAGTTAGTAATAAATAATAAATGATATTTTAAAAGATTGTAGAAGTTCAATATCAGCTCCTACAATCTTTTTTCTTTTTTATATAAACTTTCATCTTTTCTTGACTCATATTTTTTAACATTGATTCTAATAATAATCTAAATTGCCCCTTATCAAACAAAAGAGTAGTTCATCAATTAAGAACTACTCTATTTGATTAATTAATCTTTCTTATATTCAGCAACAATTTTACTAACAAGCATTTCAGGTACATCATCATAACGAACAAACTTACGGCTGAAACGTCCACTAGCTTGAGTCATTGCTTTTAGGTCTGTCGCATACTTAGTGATTTCTGCTTCTGGAACATGAGCAACAACACATTGTTTTCCACTTGGTAATGGTTCAATACCTAATACTTGGCCACGACGTTTGTTCATATCACCCATAACATCTCCTACATAGTCATTATCAACAATAACTCTAACTTCCATAATTGGTTCTAAGATAGTAGGTTTAATAGATTTACATGCTTCTTTAAAAGCTAATGCCGCTGCAATCTTAAAAGAAATTTCGTTAGAGTCAACTGGATGGTATGATCCATCATATAATACTGCACGGACACCTATTACTGGGAATCCTGCTAAAGGACCATGTTCTAAACAATCTTGTAAACCTTTTTCAACAGCTGGGAAATAGTTTTTAGGAACAGCGCCTCCAACAACTTCAGATGCAAATTCAAAATCTTGTTCACTTGGTTCAAAACGAATCCAAACATCACCAAATTGTCCTGCTCCACCTGATTGTTTTTTATGGCGTCCTTGGGCAGAACCTGTTTTTCTAATTGTTTCACGATATACAACTTTTGGTTCTTCTAAAGTAACTTCTACTTTGAACATATTCTTCATTTTGTCAATGATATACCCAATATGCGTAGTTCCTGCTCCGCCTAATAATAATTGTTGTGTTTCAGGATTACGTTTGATTTCAAAGGTTGGATCTTCTAAATTTAATTTTTGAAGGGCATTACTCATTTTATCTTCATCTTGTTTTGTTTTAGCTTTAATTGCCACATACATAACTGGAGTCGGTACTGCAACTGGATCATATTTAATTAATGATTTTTTATCACAAATGGTAAATCCAGTTTGTAATTCACTTATTTTAGAAACCACTCCAATATCTCCAGCATGTAATACATCAACAGGAATTAAGTTTTTACCCATAATTGTATTAACACCAGCAAGTTTAACAACTTGATCAGTATTAGTAATATAAACTTCATTCATTCCTAAAGTAGAACCTGAATAAACTTTAAAAAAGTTAACTGTTCCTAAGAATGGATCAACGATAGTCTTAAAAATATACGCTGAAAAAGGTTCATTATCCCGAGAGTGACGAACAATTGACTCCCCAGTTTTAGGATTTGTTCCTTTAATCGATTTCAAATCAGTCGGATTTGGTAAATACTCAACTACCATATCTAATAATGCTTCAACACCAGTATTATCAATAGTATTACCAACAACAATTGGGAACAAATCACATCCAAGAAGTGATGTACGTAAACCTGTATTAAATTCACCAACTGTTAAAGGTTCACCACCAAAGAATTTTTCCATTAAACCTTCTGATGTCTCCGCAACTTTCTCAGATAATTGATAATGTAATTCTTCCTGTTTTTCAAGTAACTCTGCAGGAACTGGACCAGGAACTCCTTTAATCCATGCTTTTTCTAATACACAGTTAATAAAACCTTGAAAATCATTTTCTTTACCAACTGGCCAACAAATAGGAATTGCTTTAGGACCACAGTAATCAATGACTTCATTAATAACTTTTTCAAATTTAACATTTTCTTTATTCATTTTATTAATAAAGATAATTGTTGGAACGTTATTTTCACGTAATTGTTCCCAGTAACGTTGAGTACCAACCTCGATACCTTTAGTCGCATCAATACAAATAACGGCCCCTTTTACAACTGATAACACTTGTTCAATTTCACCTTCAAATTCTTCAGAACCTGGAGTATCTAAAAAGTTAATCTTACAATTTTTCCATTCAACAGGAATTAAAGATGTAGAAAGTGAAGTTTGTCTAGTTTGTTCTTCTATCATATAGTCAGAAACGGTATTCTTTTTTTCGATTTCACCTTTCTTAGCAATTGCCTTACTTAAGAATAGTGCAGATTCACAAAGAGTTGTTTTCCCACAGCCCATGTGACCAAGAATTGCTACGTTTCTAATTTGATTAGCTAAATATTCTTTCATATAAACCTCCTGTAAGTTTTATTTTTCAACAAACTTATTATACTACATCGTTTTTTTTTTGGGTAGTATTTAAATAATTTTTTTGAAAACGTTTTTATTTTTGTTTATTTATCATTTCCCTTCTATGTTTTTTAAAAATTTAATTTTTGTTTTTTCATATATACTAATAGAAATCGTTTGCAAAAATCTTTATAATTTGATATAATAATGAAGAATTTAAGAGGTGTTGATATGAAAAAACTATTTTTATTTACTTTTATATTTGTATTTAGTTTAACACTAAGTGGATGTAAAAAACAAGCATATTTGGAGGGAAGTTTTGCTGTTGTCTATCAAAATAATACTCCGTATTTAATTAATAAAAATTTTGAAACTTATGCACTTGATAAATACGATAATATTGTTCCTGAATTTGGGGAATATTTAGTTGTATATAATGGTAATGGAGATACCAGAAAATATGGGTTTATTAAAAATAATGGTGAAGAAATTATTAAACCTAAATATGACAATGCTACCATTTTTAGTGAAGGTAAAGCAGTTGTAGAACTTGATAATAAAATAATGATTATTAATCCTAATAATGAAGTTTTATATACTTTTCCTAAAAACATGCATTCTTCTAAACTTTTTTGTGAAGATATGTTAGTAGTTGAAATAAATAATAAGTTTACTTATCTTTCTAATACTTTTGAAATAGCCAATCTAGCTTATGATTATGCTAATTCATTTGTTAATGGTTATGCAGTTGTTGGCAAATTAATTGATGGAAAAATTCAATATGGTTTAATTGATAAAAACTTCAACATAGTTATTGATTGTAAATATGATTTTTTAGATAACTACTATGATGGTTATGTCCGAGTAGCAACCGAAATTAACGCTAAAAACAATGAGTTTATTTATCAGTTTATGCGGTTAAATGGCACCTTTTTATCGGATACCAATAATAATCCTTTAACTTTTGACTATGCTTTAAATTTCTCTAATGGCTATGCTTTAACGGCCAATTATACAAGTCAAGAATTATACGGGACTTATAAAGTTTATAATTATATCGATACTAATGGTGAAACACCATTCATTTTCAAATTTAATCGTGAAGGTGAAGGATTATACTACTTTGATAATCTTATTAAAAGTGGTAATACTAATACTTTAGTAAGTAATTACCGTTTTAGATCATCAGGTGCTGGTGCTTGGTATGTATTAGAATTATATGATGGAGTCTTAGAAGAAATTAGTTATACTATCCCTGAAGCATTTCAAAATAATAAAAATGTTTTATATTTCAAATCCCCTTACGAAATGACTAATTTTAAATTCTCTGAGGCATATGGTTCTTCTTCACCGTTAGCTAGAGTTAGAATATATACAGGTCAATATGGTTTAGTAGATAGTACTGGTACATATATTTTACCTGCTGAATATTCATTCTTATTTTATTAGGAGGACATCATGATTAAACTTATAAATATTAATAAATATTATAAATCAGGCAGTGAAAACTATCATGCACTTCGAAATATCAATTTAGAATTTGGTGATTCAGGAATGCACTTTATTCATGGTAAAAGTGGTAGTGGAAAGTCAACTTTATTAAATGTTTTAGGTGGTTTAGATAAATATGACACTGGTGATTTAATTATTGACAATGTTTCAACTGCTACCTTCTCTCGTAAAGACTTCAATACTTATCGTAATACCTATATTGGATTTGTATTTCAAGAATTTAATGTATTAAAAGGTTTAAGTGTTTATGAAAACATTGCTTTAAGTTTAGAATTGCAACATATGAATGTTAAACAAAACCATGATAAAATTCAAGAAATCATTAATAAAGTTGGTTTAACTGGATTAGAAAACCGGATGATGAATCAAATATCTGGGGGACAACGTCAAAGAGTGGCAATTGCTAGAGCCTTGATTAAGAATCCTAGGGTTATTATTGCTGATGAACCAACAGGTAATCTAGATAGTAAAAATAGTAAAATGGTTATGGAGTTATTAAAAGAACTATCTAAAGATCATTTAATTATTGTTGTAACTCATAGTGACGCTCTAGCCCGAGAATATGCCGATCGATTAATCGAAATTAAAGATGGAATGGTTATTAACGATAGTGGTAATAAGGAAGGAATAGAAAAAGATTTAATCCTAGACCCTGTCAAAGTACCTATTAAAACTAGTTTAACACTATCTTTAAAAAGTATCTTCAAAAACAAATTCCGTTTTATTGTAATGATTTTACTTTTTGCTTTATCACTTACCTTTGCGGGAGTAGTAGTTAACTTATCTTTAGCTGATACAACTAAAGTATATTCTGAATATCAAAATGATTATGATAATTTTGTCATCAATATTAATAAAAAATATTTATCAAGAGGAATCGAAACTACAACCGCTTTCTTTGACTATGAATTATTAGAATATCAAGAAAAATATAATGATGATGAAAATAATTATATCAAGGTTTTAAAAGGAATGGATTACTACATCCCAATTGATGAAAATGCGACTACTGAAGATCCATTTTGGATTAACTATATTCAAAGAATTCATTTATATGATTCTAAAATTTTAACAAACTTTGAATTTATTTATGGTAAACATACTAATGCCTCTAATGCCGTATCAATTACCGACTACCTAGCCGATGATTTAATTTACCAAAACTATTTTGGTGATGCGGTTAAAAAACGCGATGATTTAATCAATAAAGAAATATATTGTGAAGGAATGAAAAATCCTTTTGTAATTCGAGGGATTATTAAAACGAATTATGAAGAATTTTTAACTAAAGATTTAACTGATTCCAAAACCTTGGCTGCTTTCCAAGATAATTTAGTATTCTATAGTTCAATGTTTACTAATCAAGAAAACTATACAGCTATTTATTCATCTAACAATTTTGAATACGTTTATGATGATATAATTTTTGATTTAATAAATAAAAAAGGTATTTGTGAAAACGTCAAAATTACAACTTATGATAAAGCAACAGGAACGCAACATGCACTTATGGGTAAAGAGCCAACAAAACCTAAAGAAGGGGAACCAACACAAATTGCGGTAACAACTGGATTTTTAAAAAAAGTAACTGGTTTAGATGGAACAATAGATGAATTATTTAATAAAATCTATTTTGAAGTAACCTATGAAAAAACTACTGGTAACTATGTAACTGAATATATGTATGCTACTGTATATTTAAATGCTATTAGTAAGGTTCCTACTTCTATTTCTTGTGTTATTACCGATATTATTGAAGATGAAGATGCTATTATCTATACTCCTTCATTAAATAATACTAATCTCTATACCAAAATTCTTAGTGCTTCATATGGTGATGGCGGATTCATGACTTTAGTAAGTAATACTTTAGATGGTAGTGACAAAGTAGTCAACGCTAACGCTAACGTATATCGTAATATGATTGAAAATAATGTTTTAATTAGTAATAAAGCCTTCCAAAAAGTCTTACTAGTAGATGATTTTATTAACAATAACCTATGGTTATTTATTGGGATCTTCTTTGTTTTTGGATTATTTAGTGTATTATTAATTTTCAACTTTGTAATTATTAATATTAAAAATAGTACAAGAGATATTGGTATCTATATGTCTTTAGGATTAAGTGGTTTTAGAATCTCTTTAATTTACTTTTTCCAAGTTATTATTATGGGCCTTTGTGCTTTTTTCCTTGCCGCTATTGCCGTAATAGTCTTCTTATTAGTACTTGATATTAGATTTACTGCTTTAGCAGCCGTTAATTTAACAATAATTAACATAACCTCAGTTGGTATGCTGGCAATTTTAGCTATTTCTATTATCATCCCACTTGCCGCTGTTGTTATTCCTCTTCTTGATTTAAGCCGTAAACATCCGGTTGATGTCATTAAGAGTGTCTAGGAGGTAATATTCATGATTAGACTAGAAAATGTTAATAAGTATTACCAATCAGGTAGTGAAAAAATCCATGCAATTAAAAACCTAAATATTACTTTTCCTGATAAAGGTTTAGTATTCATTTTAGGACCTTCTGGATGTGGTAAATCAACTCTTTTAAATATGCTTGGAGGTCTTGATAAACCTGATGATGGAGCTATTTATATTGAAAATCGGGACATTAAGACTTTTTCAAATAGCGATTTAAATAATTATCTAAATAGTTATTTAGGTTTTGTTTTTCAAGAATATAATATTTTAAAAGATTTAAATCTTTATCAAAATATCAGTTTACCATTAGAAATGCAAAATTATTCTAAAAAAGAAATTAAAGAACGAGTTGATAAAATTTTAATTGAAGTAGGACTCGAAGCATATCGAAAGCGAAAAATTAATCAATTATCTGGTGGACAACGTCAAAGAATTGCGATTGCGAGAGCATTAATAAAAAATCCTAAAATGATTATTGCCGATGAACCAACAGGTAACCTTGATGCTTCTACTTCTAGTAGTATCTTTGAAATTTTTAAAAATCTTTCTAAAGATCGTTTAATTATCATTGTCTCTCATGATGAAGAATCTGCATATGAGTATGGTGATCGTATTATTCATATTAGTGATGGTGAACTCATCAAAGATACTAATCCAGGTTTAGTATCTACTAAAACGGAAGAGTTAGTTCTTAAAAAGGCTTCGGTTCCAATATCAACTAGCATCAAACTTTCACTTAAAAATGTCTGGAAGAAACGTTTCCGTTTCTTAATTATGACCATCATTTGTGCCTTATCACTTGCTTTTTTAAGTTTTACCATTGAATTATCTGATGATAAATTACGTCAAAATATTTATACTGCGGTAGAAGCAGGATATACTTATACAACAATTCAAAAAGCAACTAAGCTTCCGAAAGATTATGTTAAAACCAGTTTCTATGATGATTATATTGGTAATTCTTTACCTCTAAACTCATATGAAACAATTAAAACAACTTATCCTAATTTAACTGTACACCAATATCAAAATGTTAATATCGATTTAGTCGGTAAAGATGCCGAACGTGCTAATAATTTTTATAAAGGTTCAGTTGAGTATTTAGTAAAATATGACCCAACTAATAGTTATCAACTAGTTGCAGGACGTTTACCTATAGACAATAATCACGAAATATTAGTTACTGATTATTTAATTAGTATGTTTGATTACTATAATTTATATGGTGATATCAATATTAATACCGATTATCTTGGTAAATATATTCAACTTTCCTCTAATACTCTTTATAAAATTACGGGTATTTTAGAAACCGATTATCAAAAATGGTCAGAATTTTCTAAAGAAGAAAATGTTGACACTACTTATAAACTAAATTATCCGTATACCAATGACTACAAAATGATGAATGCCTTTTATCTAACTGAAAGTGATTTTGAAATTGAAAAAAGTTTAAATAATCCTAGTATCGTCAAACTAAATGATTACATTGAAGGATTCGAAATTAGTTATGGAAGTGAGTCAACAGATGTTAAAGAATACGCTTTTACATCAAATGCTCAAACCCTTATTCAAGTTCAATGGTTACGCTGGGGAAGACTTATAAAATATGATATTGGTCGTTTACCAAAGACTAGTGATGAGATAGTAATCCCCTTAGATTTAGCTAGAACCTTATTTACTGACCTTTCTTTAAATCTTGGTAATGCTCAGTTATTCTATAATGAATTTCTAACGTATATTAACAATAAAGAAATTACTTTATCAATCATTAATAATAACACTAATATAAAAACAGAAAGGAAATATAAAATTGTTGGTCTAACTAGCACATCTAACACTTTAATGACTACTGATGAAGGTGTTAATAATATTTTCCAATATTTTAATGAACAAAATGAATTTTTAATGGCCGAACTTCCTAAAAATAAAGAAACAGCTTATAAATTATTTAATCAAGTATATAATAATGGTGAAGGTTATATTTTAAATGTTTGGGCTTATCGAGATGATATTGATTCATTCACTATTGATCCTTTCATCGATTTATTATCTAAAGTCGGTTTATTTGTGTTTGCGGTATTCACAATTGGGATTTTATGGACGATTATCACAATTGATATTGTAGATTCTAAAAAAGAAATTGGGATCTTCCGCTCAATTGGTTTAAGCGGATTTAAAGTTTCACTAATCTTCATTTTTCAAACTTTAATTGTTTGTTTAATTGCTTATGGTATTGCTTTAATAGCTGGTAATTACGCTATTAATTTATATAACGGAACATTAATGGATGATTTAGCGTTAATTCATTTATCAATGTATATGATGACTTATCGTTCACCTATCTTCTTAATAATCTTCTTAATAATCATCACGACTATCGCAATGTTTGTTCCATTATATAAAATAATGTCACAAAAAATAATCGATGTTATTAGTGAAAGAGATAGTTTATAACAAAAGGACCTTATTAAAAGGTCCTTTATTTTATGCTTTGTAAAAAATATATACTCCAACATCTTTTATTTCTAAATTAGTAAGTAGTCGATTGGTAGGTTTTAATCCCTCAAAAATTAGCGTTACAGGCTTTTCATATTCAAAATAATCGATCAGCTTATTGTTTTTAAAAATTACTCCTAGTTTATCAATTTCATATAATAATGTATTATTAGGAGTAACTTTTACAACTAACTTATCATCTATAAGATCAGGATTATTTATTTTATAAATTTCTTCTTTTTGTCTAAAAGCTATAAAATACTTTAAGGCTTCAATAATAGTTTGATAATTATCAACATTATCATAAGATAAACCATTAATCTCTAATCCCAAATTATAGGTATTATCAATTCCTTGTTTGCTACGCATCAATTCTTGACCTGCATGAAGAAATGGAACACCGATAGATAAAATCACTAACCCCAAACTTAAAATAACATACTTTTCAAAATCTTCAACTTGTAAATCAACTAAATCTTGTTTTAGTTTATCAAAAAAAGTTAAATTATCATGACACTCAATATAATTAATACTTTGACTAGGTCTTTCAAGTAGAAAGCCTTTAGAAGCTGATCCTTTGATTACTTCCATAACATTTTTTAAATTATCATTTTGATTATAAATAAATCCTCGATTATTGAATGGTTCACCACGCATTAAATTTCGAAACATATCATTAAAAAAGGCATAATTGGGTAGAGCCCAACTATTATTAATGGTTGAACGTTTAGTTTCTGGTAATCCTGTTGACAAATTCCAACCTTCTCCATAAAGCATTATATTAGGTTTAATACTCAACAATTCTTTTCTTGCAATTATTAAAGTTTCATAATCAAGCAATCCCATTAAATCAAATCTAAATCCGTCTATTCCATAATTCGTAACCCAATGTTTTAAAGAATCGATAATAAATTTACGATTCATTCTACGTTCACTAGCCAAATCAGTTCCACATCCTGAACCATTAGTAATAAATCCTTGATAATCCGTACGATAAACATATCCTGGAACTAAAACATTTAATGAGAATGTTTGGGCAATATAAACATGATTATAAACAACATCTAAATTAATTAATAAACCATGATGATGTATTTCATCAACCATTTTTTTTATTTCATTTAAACGATTATATGGGTCATTAGGTAGTGTAGCATACCATCCCGTAGGAACATTAAATTCCACAGGATTATACCCCCAATTGTATAAAACCTCCTTATTACCTTCTGAAATACCTCCAAAAGCATTAAGAGGCATAATTTGTAAATGAGTAACCCCTAAATTTTTAATATAAGATAATTTATCTATTAAAGCCAAATAACTACTAGCCTCTTTTTTAATATTTACATCTTTTAAATGTAATTCATAAATAATTGCTTCTAAATAATTACCACTAAAACTATTACCTTGATACTTCATTTGATAAGTTTTAGCTAAATCAACCACATAATTCTCTTCAGAATCGGTATTTGATGCCAAAGCATATGGATCAAGGGTACGCTTAAATTCTGAATCTATCCGTACTTCATAATGATAACGATATCGTTCATAATCACCTAGCAACTTTAATTCCCATAACCCTTGATTAAGATAATTTAAATGTTCAATAACTTCCTCTTCTTTACTTAGGACTAGTTTAATTTCTTTAGCAACTGGTGACCAAACTCTAAAAATAGTATAATCTTGATGATATTCAACCCCTAATGGTCCATCATAATAATTTTCTACATCAAAACGCTCAGTACGCATTATTTGTCCCAAATCAAGATGAATTTTTAAATCTTGTTGAAGATTAATATAATAATCTCGATGTAAAAGAATACGGCCTTTAAACGTCGTATTAATATGAAATGTTTCACCAAATTGTTCAATTTTAAAAACAAAAAGTTTTAATCGATCAAGTCCATTTTCAATATATAATTCATCAACATCTATTAACGACATTTCTGATTCATGAATAATTAATTTAATATAATGATAATCTTCAATATAAGCTTTACTTAATAACATAACTTTACCCTCAATAATTATTATATCATTTTTGTTAGTTTTTAAAAATAATAATTAAGAAACAAAATATATTTAATTATTATGTTACTTGAACCGATTACGATATGTACATTTTTGACATATCTCATAATCACATTTACCATTTTTTAAATTACCAACAATTTGCTTAAAATTACTATTTTCGATGATATCATGAAGAGTTTGATTTTTGACATTACCAAAAGTTGTAGCTCCAGTATTGTCCAAACAACATAAAACTACCTCTCCATTTACTAAAATTCCAATATGAGTAGTTCCTCCTAAACATTTACTTTTTTCTAAATTATCCACAACACTATCACTAGGCCACATAAACTCATCTTCAATTGAACAATAAACATGTGGAATTAAAGCTTGGGAATCTATAAAATCACGATTATAACATTCTTTAAAATATTTTTTAATAAAATAATTGTATTCAGTTGTTTTATCATTATTTTTATCATTCCAAAGTCTTAGAGAAACATTAGTTTTGCCAATTTTAGCAATTTCATTTAAAAAACCAATTAAAGATTCTAAATAAGTATAAACATCTTCTAAATTTTTAGTAACTAAACTTTGAAGGGAAATATTTATTCTTAAAATATTACTATATCTTAATAGCTCTTCTTGATATTGTTTTAAAAATTCTCCATTAGTGGTTATTTTTACATTCATATTAATAGTTTCTAAATAATCTAAAATTTCAATAAAGTTAGGATGCATCAATGGTTCCCCTTTAATATGCAAATACAAACAATTCGTATATTCTTTACACATTAAAACGATTTTTTTAAAATCATCTAACTTCATAAACTCCTTTTTTCGATTATCAGTACTACAAAAGGGACATGATAGGTTACAAATGTTCGTTATTTCTAAATAAATATGACGAAATCTATTCTTCATGTTTTTCAAATTTAGCATCAATTACATTTTCATTGTTTTTATGATGGGAATGATTTTCTTTTCGTTTAAGTTGGTTATTACTTACTCTAATATCTATTACTAATTTAATAACTCCCGCAACAACCAATAATATTCCTGAAATTAATACAATTACGTCAATAACTTTATTAACGCCTACAAAGATTAAAACTACAGCAATAATATATTTTATTAAATCCTTCTTCAATGTTTCTAACTTATTACTAGAATTAATTAAATCCAATAATAAGAAAACTAGCATAATTACACCTATAATAGTTCCGATAATATTGAATCCAAAGATAATAATCACAAAACCTAAAATTGTAAAAATAAGTGATTTAATTCCTACATACTTCATATTATTTGTAGTAATACTCAATATTGTTGTAGGTAAATAAAACATAATTAAACAAATACCTAATATTAATTGTAACATACTAAGAATTATATTAGTAGGAATAAAAATTAATATTAATCCTAAAAAAATACTAATAATACCATCTATTTGATAAACTTTTTTCATATTGTGTCTCCTTGTCTAATATTTTATATATTAAAATATTGTGGGTTCCCCCACAATATTTTGGATTTCATTAGTCAATCCACCAAATTTTCTTACCCAATAAAACCATAATCAGGTCAATTACCCATAAAATAACGAATCCACCACTACATAATAATAATATAGCTAAAATAATTCCTATAATATTTTCCGCTGCTAAGCTTCTAAATAATCTTAATAAGTTAGAATAAATCCCTAAAAAGAGAGTAAGTAAAACACGAATTAACCATGGTAATCCTTCTAAAGCTTTAACTAAAGATTTCATTTTAAATTCCTCCTCGCTACCTATATTTATATTATACTATATTGCTAGTGATATTTCAAATATTTTACCATATTTTTTTCACTTTTTTTACCAAAATTCGTAACGTATTTAAAATTGTCAATAAACAAACTCCCACATCAGAGACTACTGCCAAATACATTCCAAAAGAACCTAAAAGATCTAAACCACCAATTATCATTGCTAAAACCTTTATGGTTATAGCAAAAACAATATTTTGCATAACAATTTTATGAGTGTATTTCGCAATTACAATACTTGAAGCAATCTTACTTATATCATCATTCATTATCACAACATCTGCTGCCTCTTTAGCAGAATCAGCTCCTACTCCTCCCATCGCAATTCCTACATCTGCGAGTTTTAAAGATGGCGTATCATTTATTCCATCACCAACAAAGATAACACTTGTACCCTTTTTCTTTTCATTAATAACTTTTTCCAAGTAACTAAGTTTATCTTGAGGTAATAATGAGGCATAGTATTCATCGATACCGACCTTTTTAGCAACTTCTTCGGCTACAAAAATATTATCTCCAGTCAACATAATAGTATTTATATTATATCGTTTTAAAGTTTTAATTAGTGCAGCTGAAGAAGGACGAATTTCATCTTTTATAATGATATTTCCTAAATACTTACCATCTAAAGCGGCATAAATAATCGTTCCTGTACTTTTTATTTCTTCAAAATCAATACCATATTTTTTCATTAAACTTTCTTTACCAACCAATAGTTGCTTTCCTTGGTATAAGCCCTTTATTCCAAATCCCGATTCCTCTATTACTTCAGAAACTTTTGATTTATCAATTTTATCATTATAATGCTCAATAATACTTCTAGCAATTGGGTGATTAGAAAAACATTCAATATGAGCAACAATTTCAATTAGTTCAGCTTTGGTCATTCCTAAAGGGTTAATATCAGACACATAAAAAATTCCTTTCGTAATCGTTCCTGTTTTATCCAATACTATTGTTGAAACCTTTGTTAAGGCTTCTAAATAATTACCACCTTTGACTAAAATACCATTTTTCGATGCTAACCCAATTCCCCCAAAGAAACCTAAAGGAATCGAAATAATTAAGGCACATGGACAAGATATTACTAAAAACATACACGCCCGATGTAAGTAGTCATAAGCATTTGCACCATCTATCAAAATAGTTGGAACTAAAAAAACTAGTAATGCTAAAATAATAACTATTGGTGTATAATATTTGGCAAACTTACCGATAAATTCTTCCGTATGTGACTTTTTCATACTTGCTTCTTCTACAAGTTTTAAAACTTTCGTAATAGTCGAATCTTGATCAGTTGCTGTAACTCTAACTTTTATTACTTCTGATATATTGATGCATCCAGATAATACTTGATCTCCTGGTTTAACAGTTATTGGAATTGATTCACCAGTTAACATTTGAGTGTTTAAATCGGTAATTCCTTCGACGATAACTCCATCAAGAGGGATTCGTTCTCCAACTTTGACAATTATCTCTTCACCAACTAATACATCTTTAATTTCAACTTTTTCGAAATTAGCCATTGTTACATAATCTACATGAACATCTATTAAAGAGGCAATAGCATCACGACTTTTTCGAATTGCTTTGGCTTGAAAGAAATCTCCAATTTTAAATAATACAACAACCATTACGGCTTCAATTGGCTCATTAACAATTAATGCTCCTATTGAGGCTAGTAACATTAAAAAATTTTCATCAAATATTTGACCTTTTAAAATATTTTTTACAGCTTTAATAATTAAAGAAAAGCTAATCATTATATAACTTATAACAAAAATCCAAATTAAATGTTCTCCTAATTGATTAATTATTTTTAAATAAACTGCCATAACAAAAATAATAAAGCCAATAATTCCTAAAATATAATTAAATACTTTACCACTAGTCACTTTAAAAATATTGTCTAAAAACTTGATTTCTTCTTTACCATGTCCGCAACAATCATGATGATGACAATGATGACTATCATGATGCTTATGTTCTTCACAATGATTAGAAACAATATAAGCATCATTTTCTACTGTTCCAATAACACGATTAACCGTCTCAAAAATTTCAATATTATCCTTATGTTTTATAATTATTTTTTTATTCATAAAACTAACTTTTGCGTCAATAATATCTTCTTCTTTATTCAAAGCTTCTTCAACTTTCAAAGCACAATTCGGACAATCAATATTTTCAAAACTGAATTCTTCAGTAATTTCTTCACTTAATTCATGTGATTTGCAGCGACTTAAACTCTTTACTGTATTAATTACTAGTTCCACCTCAGAATCAGACAATTCCTTTTCACTAATGATTTCTACTTGTTTAGTATTGTAATTGATATGAACCTCTTGGATAAAATCAATTTTTTGAAGATTATTAGCTAGTGACTTAGCACATTGTGGACAAGTCAATTCTTCTAGTTCATATATTTTTTTCATTTCATCAACTCCTAAATTAATATATGTTCATATGAACATTTGCTCATACATTATATCATTACTTTTTAATAATGTCAAGAAATATACACACTACAATATATTACCAAACAAAAATTTTAATAATTAAATATTTAATCATCCACACTACATATAAAAATTATAACATCAAAGGTTACAAAACTAAAAACAGATCTATTTTTTAAGATATACCGATTCTTATGGCTAGATCTAGTAAAATAATGTAACAAATGCCTTATTTTTAACTTCTTTTTTATTAAAAAAATCTAGTTCCTTTAGTAACAAAATATTCTTTCGATTAATGTATTTATTGTTAATGATAAATTAAATTAAAAAGGGGCCAAACCTCATTAGGTTATTACAGCCCCATATTTTTATATTCAAAATTTTTAATTGGATAAAATCATTTTATCAGATAATTCTACATCATTATTAGATTCAAATTTGGTGAGCAATTGTTCTATTGTCAAGTTTTTCTTTTCATCGCCCTTAATATCTAAAATAATTTTCCCTTCATTTAACATTAAGAGTCTATTACCATACTTAATAGCATCTTTCATATTATGCGTAATCATAATAGTTGTTATTTTTGTTTCATTAACTATTTTATCAGTTAATTCTAAAACTTTTTTAGCTGTTTTAGGGTCAAGTGCTGCTGTATGTTCATCAAGTAATAATAATTTTGGTTTTTTTAACGTTGCCATAATCAAAGTTACTGCTTGTCGTTGTCCCCCCGATAATAACCCTACTTTTTGATTTAAACGTTTTTCTAATCCTAAATCTAAAGAGGCCAAAAGTTCTTTGTATTTAGGAAGTTTATCTTTTGAAAATCCCCATTTTAAGGTAGGTTTTTCACCTCTACGAGAAGCAATTTCTAAATTTTCAAGTATTGACATGTTTCCACAAGTCCCCATTAAAGGATCTTGAAAAACTCTTCCTAAATTGACGGCTCTTTTTTCTTCACTATAATGAGTAATATCAACATCATCTAGAATTATCTTACCTGTATCAGGTGGAAAAACGCCACTAATCATATTCATAAGCGTACTTTTACCACTGCCATTACCACCAATAACTGTAATAAAATCACCTTTTTCAACTGTTAAATCAACATGGTTTAAAGCTATTTTATGATTTTCAACACTTTGCTCTTTGTTAAAAACAATTGTTAAATCTTCAATTTTAAGCATTTGAACCACCACCTTTTTTAGTATATTTCCGATACAAACCAAACTTTTTAGATAAAGCTGGTTTAATTAAGGGAATCGTTAAAATAATTGTAATGATAACTGCTACTACCAGTTTTAAATAATTAACAACATTTAATTCGACAGCTATTGCTTCTAACAATTGATAAACAAATGAACCGACTAAAACCGAAACTAAAGACATTTTAAAATCGCGACGTCCAAATATGGCTTCTCCAATAATAATTGAAGCAAGACCAATCACAATGGTTCCACGTCCCATATCAATGGTTGCAGTTGCAAGACGTTGGGCAAGAAGGGCTCCAGATAAGGCTACTAATCCATTACTAATCGCAAGTCCTAAAATAATCATTCGTTTAGTATTAATCCCTTGAGCTCTTGCCATACGATCATTAATTCCTGTTGCTCTAACACTCATTCCAAGAGTTGTTCCAAAGAAATAGTACAAGCCGCTAAATACTACAATTACAAATATCGAAATAATTATTAATCGTCCTAAATATTTCCAAAGTGTTATATTTCCAAAAGTAACATTAGTCGTTAATAAGTCAGATAACCCTTTAAAAACAGTATTTTTAATTGATAAATTAGCAAGAGTTGCCCCAAATTCTTTTGATAATCCTAAAATAAACAAGTTTACACTCCATAGTGCCGTCATGGTAATAATACCAGCCAAAATGGCAGGAATCTTTAATCTTGCATGAAGTTCGCCGGTTACAACCCCAACTAATACCCCTCCTAAGAGTGACAAAATAGTTGCTTGGAATGGACTAACTCCATGAAATATAAGTAAAGCTACTAAACACGCTCCAAAAGGAAAGGTTCCTTCAACACTTAAATCAGCAATATCCAATACTCGGTAAGAAATATATACTCCAAGAACAAATAATCCCCAAATTAAGCCATTTTCAAGAGCAGCTTTTAAAACATTGATTATTTCCATTATTCAATAACCTTATCAGCACTATTAAGTAATACTTCAGGTATCGTAATAGATGCGGCAAGAGCAGCTTGCTTATTAATTATTAAAGATAAATCTTCTAATTCCAATCCTCCAACAGGAATTTGGTTAGGTTCTACATCTCCATTTAAAATTTTTACCCCCATTTCACCTGTCATAACTCCTAATTCATAATAATTAATACTATATGAAATTAGGCCTCCATCACTAATCATCCCTTCTTCACCACAAACAGTGATAATTCCTTCATCATTGGTAATATTAACAACTGTTGCGACAGCAGTTGCGATAACATTATCTGTTGGTAAATAAATAGCCTCAACTCCATTATTAATTAGAGCATTAACCGCATTTGTAATATCATTAACTGAATTAATCGTTTGTACAAAAGTTTCAATTCCCATTTTGGTAGCTTGTGCCCTGGCTAGGTCACTTTGAACTTGAGAATTAACTTCATTTGAAGTATAAATAATCCCCATTTTTTTAACTGATTCATCAATTTGATGAATTAACGCTACTTGTTCAACTACTGGATTCATATCGTTGGTTCCAGTAACAAAACCGGTAGTATTCGAAACGCTTTCAACAAGTCCCGCAGAAACAGGATCAGTGACAGCCGTGAAAACTAATGGTGTTTTTTTACCTTGATTTTCAATTTCGGCTTTTACGGCTTGTGCCGCAGGAGTGGCAATTGCAAAAATAATATCACATTCATTAACTAGCGAAATAGACGCATTTGTTAAAGTAGATGGATTAGCCTCTGGATTTTGAATAATAATGTCGATATTTTCTCCATCTACATAACCAGCCTCTTCTAATGCTTTCACAATTCCTTCTTCAGCATTATCTAAAGCAGGAGATGTAACATATTTTAAAATCCCCACTTTTGTTAGTTCTTGGTTTTCTCCACATCCTGATATGGTAAATACCATCATTAAAGCCACAACTATTAATAATAAATTTTTAAGTGTTTTCATAATTTCCTCCAATTGAATAAATAAAAGTGCTATTACTAAGTAATAACACAAAAATTTCTTTTATTTTTGGTCATTACTTAAATGCTATAGCCTCGTAATAACCCCTTTATACACTTTCCGCCTTAAAAGGCCAAGAGATAATCGTTAGTTACGAGACTCACTTGGAAAGTAATAATAATAATAATAATAATATTGTTTGAATGTTGAATTTAAATTTTTCATAAATTAACTCCTTACAACTATTATACTTCATATTATACTCTTATTATTTTTTCATTGCAATTGTTTTGCTTTTTTTTACTAAAATATTTTTATAATATGTTATAATTTTTTTCAGAAAGAAGGCATTTTATAAACAAAAAAACTCAGGTATCGTTACTAAAATAAGCGATTTAGGAGATACTATTGAATTTATGATTGATACAAATCATAATAAATACTTTATCGTTAATGTCGATTTAAATGTTGAAACAAGATTTTTAATTATTGGTGATAAATATCAATATTACATATCAAGAATATCAAAATTATAACTTTGTCAAAGAATTAGAAGTGAATAAATTAATTTCTTTTTCATAATAATAAATGGACGTAAAAACGTCCATTTTTCTATACAATTACCCATTAAAAATCTAAAAGCAAAATATTCGTGTGTTCATATTATAATTTTTTTATTACTTACTTTTTAATCTTAATTGGTTATCGCCTTATGTTAAAAAATGTTTAATCAGTTGTAGTTATTACCTTTTACAAAACAATGTTAAATATCGATAATTTTATTATACTTTTTTAGGCTTCACAATTACTAGTTATTTTTACAAATTATGAAACTGTTTCAAATAAAAGACAATAAAACATAGACTAAAAACAATTATTTCTGCTTTATAATTAGTTAATATTCAATCAAAATTAAACTCTTTCACTACCTAAATAAGATATAGCTACTGTTCCTTGTCCGCAGTGAGATGCAATAATACAACCAATATCTAAAAGCACTATTCTCTCTTTTACATTAGGTAAAGCCTCTTCTATGGCTCTCATGGTTTCTTTAGCCAAATCTAAGCAATTAGAATGATAAACAAAAAATTTACCATTATAATCTTGACCATTGTCAATATTTTCTAAAGCATCTATTACCATTTTTTTAATAGCATTTTGGGCTAATCGTACTCTGTTATATGCGACAATTTTACCTTCAGGATTCAACTTCATTAAGGGGCAAATTTTCAATACACTACCAACAATGGCAGATGGCCCTGAAACTCGGCCACTTCTTCTAAAGTATTTAAGATTTGTTGAAAAAAATTGATGATGGATCTTTTTACGATTATTAATTGCCCAATCAGCAATTTCTTCCATTGTCATTCCCTTGTCACGCATATCAGCACAATAATCAATTAACATTCCGTAACCACATGATGAACACAATGAATCAACAATAATCAATTTATGCATAGGATATTTAGCTTGTATTTTCGTAGCTGCTTTTAAGGCATTATAATAAGAAGGAGTCATCCCAGTTCCAAATGTAATATGTAAAACATCACCTTTTTGTAAGAGTTTATCAAAATATTCCTCGTAACAAAATTCATTAATTTGTGATGTTTTAGGTAATGCTCCCTGATCCAGAAGTTGATAGAAACCTTCTAATTCTTCATTATTTCTTCCCATATTATCAATGTATTCTTTTCCATTTATAATATAGGTATAAAATAAAATATCGATATTACGACTAGTTACATATTCATAAGTTAAATCAACTGTTGATTCACAAGACAATTGAAAATTCATATTTTTTCCTCTTTTCTCTTTTTCTTACACTTCCATTATATATTTTAACCTTACATAAAACAACCTACAATTGTTTTTTTTGGTATACTCATATTAAAATAAATAGTAGAATCTTTAAAAAACAACTCTACTATTTAGAGAATTCAAGATTTAAAGTCAATTCTTCAATTTTTTGTTCTTTAATTGTACGAATTTTATACGATATTGTTCTTAAGTCTTCAAGTTTCTCGATTCGCCCTCCTTTGCTGAGGCGTTCATCATCAATTACTAATTCAATTTGATATCCTTCCTTTTTAAAGTTTAGCATCACAAATTCAAATTTCACTAATTCCATAAAGTGTGTCCACATTTCATTCATTCGAAGGGTTTGAGGACAGTTTTTACCACTAAAATAATGATGTTGTTTAACATCTTCAAGTGTTAAATGGTTTTGGTCTAATAAGTAAGCAACCAACTTAGCTGTTTTTTGCCAAGTATAGTAAAGATCATCCCCTTCAGTAATACATGTTTCAATTCCTATTGAATTATTATTCCCCCCCCGATTAGCAATTTTTTTATATCCTGATGAAAAGTAAGTTTCACCTAAATAATATTCTCCATCTATAATTTTACATAAAATACTTTGATCATTTAAATCACTACTTTCGGCAATTCGATCTAACATAACTTCCCCATTTTTTTCTAAATAAATACGAGGAGCATGAATTTTACTTTTTTGACCATTAATTTCATAGTATCCGTCTAAAGATATAGTGATTTTATGTTCAACACTCGTAGCTTTAATCCCACTTGGATATAATGCATAATCAAATTTTGTTCCATCTCCTGCATGATATGCCACTTCAGCATCAGGAATATTATGATAAATACTTTCATTATCTACAACATATTGAAAACTACATAAATACTTTGCAACTTCTCCCAAAGATGGTTCCCATCTTTGGTTAAAAACTGCCTCATTCCAAAATTTTGCATTATGAAATGGCGATATATCACCAGTATCATGAATAGTTATATATTTTTTAGGTTTAACCGTCCCAGGTCGATTATTATCATTTATTGGGGCAATATTTTCTTTAATTATCAAGTCTTCAAATAAGTATTTACTGACACTTGAAACAAGCAAATAGTCATATTCATTTTGCCAACCATACACTTTGATT
Source organism: uncultured Staphylococcaceae bacterium (assembly GCA_964384805.1). GTDB lineage: Bacteria > Bacillota_I > Bacilli_A > ML615J-28 > CAG-313 > HGM10611. Next base: position 32,363 of record CAYLLO010000006.1, read on the forward strand.
TTTTTAACAATTACTTTTTTATTATCGTACTCTTTAAAATATTCTAAAACTTTATTCATAATTCCCTTATATAATATAACGTATAATATAGTTTATATTATTCCTTTTCTTCTTTTTTCATTTTTAATAATTACTATTATATAATAAATCACTTTTTTTATCAATTAAAAACTTCTTATAAATATAAAAACAACACACATCTTTCTCCCTCATAATTTTAGAGAAAACATGTGTGCGTTTAATAGCTTTAGGACTTTTAAAAATATTTTATTATAAATATCTTTTTAAAAACTCTTTCGTTCTTGGCATTTGTGGGTTATTGAATAATTCAGAAGGAGTATTAATTTCTAAAATTTTACCATCATCCATAAAAACAACTTTAGTTGATACTTCTTCAGCAAATCCCATTTCATGGGTTACAACAACCATTGTCATTCCTTCTTGAGCTAATTTTTTCATTACATCTAATACTTCTCCCACAATTTCAGGATCTAATGCACTTGTAGGTTCATCAAATAACATAATTTTAGGATTCATACAGAGTGCTCGAGCAATTGCTACTCGTTGTTTTTGTCCTCCAGATAAACTTCTAGTATCTGAATGAATAAATTCACTCATTCCTACTTGTTCTAGATAATGAATAGCTTTTTGTCTTGCTTCTTCTTTACTTCGTTTTAAAACTTTTGTTTGAGCGATCATACAATTTTCCAATACATTCATATTTTCAAATAAATTGAATGACTGGAAAACCATTCCAATTTCCTCACGAATTTTATCAATACTTATTTTGGGATTATTGATATTAGTTCCATTAAATAAAATTTCACCACTTGTAGGTTCTTCTAATAAATTTAAGCATCTAAGCAAAGTAGATTTACCAGAACCAGATGAACCAATAATTGCTACTACCTCTCCTGAATAAATATCTAAATTAACCCCTTTTAAGACTTCTAACTGATCAAAGTTTTTATATAAATTCTTAATTTCAATTATTTTTTTCATAAAACTTCTCTCCTAATTAGAACTTGGTAGTGGTTTTGACACTAAATTCATACGTTTTTCAATTACAGCAAGTAATTTTGAAATACCATAAGTTAGGCATAAATAGATGATTGCCGCAATGAATATTGCATCACTATTAGAATTTTTACCATTAATCATATCAACAATAAAGAATAAATCCATTACCGAAATAACACTTAATACTGAAGTATCTTTGATATTAATAATAAACTCGTTACAAATTGCTGGTAATGAATTTTTAATTCCTTGAGGCAAAATTACATAAAACATTGCTTTAGTTCTGCTCATTCCTAAACTTCTTGCCGCTTCCATTTGTCCTTTATTTAAAGATTCTATTCCTCCACGTAATACTTCTGTAAGGTATGCAGTTGTATTCAAACTAACAGTAATTAAACCTGCAGCCCCAACAGATAAAATATTATTTAAAACTCCTTGATCAATCTTTAACATACTTGCTAAAATTCCTGGCAAGAAATAATAAATAATAATTGCTTGAACCATCATAGGAGTTCCTCTAAAAATAGTAACATAAATTTTTACAAATCCACAGCCAATTTTTTTTAAAAACGCTACAAATTCATTGTCTTTAGATGTAACTTCTAAAGTTCTTAATGTAATGAATAATAAACCAAGGATTAATCCTATAGCGGTACCTGCTAAGCTCAACCAAATGGTTGTCCATACTCCCATTAAGATGGATTTATAGTTTTTAAGACAAATGTAGGCTAGTCTAATGTTCAATCCCTTACTTGCTGCTTCGGCTTTACTAAGTGTAGAGGCCATTGCGAAGCTACGAACAACTCCTAACACTATAACATCAATAAAAACTAAACAAACTATTATAATAGTTATTAAATATAAAATTCTTTTTAATTTAGGATTTTTAACATTTATCAAGAAAATTATTTCTGCAATTAATAATAAACTTGATACTATTTCTAGTATTATCCCTAAAAAATTGGAGTTTATGATTCTAATACCTGACAAATCACTTGAATAACTAGTTATAATACCATAAACTAAACCAATTAAACAAAATAAAATATATAAACTATTTTCAAAACGGATTTTTTTATTTATAAAATTACTCATTATTCAGCATTTTTAGCGATAGCAGTATCCATTAATTGATTTCTTTCGGCCTCAGTAATAGTATTTAGTACTTGACTTACTTTATCGTTTAAATCGCTATTTCCTTTCGCAATGGCTATGGCTACACATACATCTTCATCAGATACATTAAATCCTTCTTCTAATTTGATATATGTTAAATTAGGATTGGTTTCAATTAAGCCTTTCGCAACCGGTTCTTCTAAAATTGTAATATCAGCACGATTAGAAATGATTGAGGTAACAATTGTTGGGACATCCGCAAGAGGCGTCATATGATTCACTCCATTAAGTTGATCAATTAAACTATCGTATAAAGTTTCAATTTGTCCCACAACATTCGCTCCGTTAAAATCATTTAAATTTTTACCATTTACATATTTTGAATCTTTATCCATAACTAGTACATGTGTAGAACGGTAATATGGAGCAGTAAAATCAACACTTAATCTTCGTTCTTCTGTGTTACTCATACCAGCAATGATAGCATCTATTTGTCCAGCTTCCAAAGCGTTAATTAATCCATCCCATTCGATAGCTTTAATTACAAGACGACATTCCATATAATCTGCAATTTTTTTAGCAATTTGTACATCATATCCTTCTGCATATAAATTTGATCCATCGATTGGATAGTTTGTATCACTCTTAATACTCTCTGTCCAATTAAATGGTGCATATGCGCATTCCATCCCCACGGTAAATGTTGGACGTTCATCAACTTGTTTTTCACCACAACTAACTAAACACCCTAAACATACTAACATAAATAAAAAACTTACTACTTTTTTCATTGATTATCTCCTCTTATAATAAATTTCATAATAAAAAAGCGCCTTAGACGCTTTTCATACATTTTACTAAAAATGAAGATTAGCGCCTCTACTTAACTTAAGTAGGAGTGTTATTGGTATTTCCAATAACCCCATATGATATTTATGCCTAAATATCATATTCGGCGATAGTTACCTTTCATTTATCTTCAAACACATGCCTGCTAAAATAAATTACTCTGATATACCGCTACCTCTATCTAAAACTTTTTTTATCACGGATATTATACTAAATTATATAGTCTTTGTCAAATAATTAGTACTTTGGGATTTACTTTCTACTTTTTTGATTTTTCGTAAATTCTTTAATATTACCAATAACCGTTTCTCTAATTACTTTATCGGATACTAATTCAATAAAAATTTTGGTGAACAACATTCTGGTTTTCGCATCGGTACCTAAAAAACTTTTGGCAATTCGGATTTTTTCTTTATTTAAATCTGTTAAAGTTTCACTTTTATCATCTGTTAAAATCTTATATCCTGTATTAACAAAAACATGCTTAGTATGCTCATCCATCTTACTTATCATTTCTTTAACTTTCTTTTCAATATGTAAACTTTCCTTACTTCTTTCAGGGACATAAACAAAGTCATTACCTAAAACTTCCCAAGTAAATAAATCATGTTGATATAAGCCTTTAGCAGTACTTTTAACAACTTTAGTTTCTTCATAATGATCAAAAATACATCCAATAATACTTGTTTCAGGAACAAAAAAAATAATTTTTTTAATATTTTTTTCAAAATTAGCAATTAATTCAATATCTTCAGTTAATCCCGGGCCGTCAAATCCAATTGTTTTAACAATTTTTCTTTGCACTTTCGGTAAACTATGCAGTGTTGAATATAAAGCTAAATTGGCTCCTTTTGAATGACCTACTACATAAAGATGTTTAACTTCTTTACTAACCAATTCTAAATAAGCACAAGATAAATGTTGGCCAGGAGTCGTATCAATAAATAGCATATTAAAATTTTCTTTCCAGCCAATTACCGTATCATCTGTGCCACTAAAAGAAACAATTCTTGTGTCACTATCAATATCAATAGTTAAGGCCGAAAATTGTGTTTCTTGATCATTAGAAACTTGATTGACATAGTTTCCTATTTTTAAATTTTGATATCTTTCAGAGGCTCCCATTTCCATAAAAATTTTAATAATATCATCAGGGATGACTATTCCTAATTTATAATTTTTTTCTTTAATATGATCATCTAGTTTAGAAACAGCTTCCTTCATTGTCATTTCAATATTTTTACCATTTTTTATTAACAATTCATCTAATTGTAGTAAAGGCAATTGTGAAAATAGAGCAGCATCAACTTGATTAAATGGTACTTTATCAAAACTCAAATCACCACGCCAAGATATATAATCTCGAAAATTCATTAAACCCCCTCTTTCTTTTTATTAAGTTTTTTATCTTGTATATATTATATTACTTTTTCGCATCAAAAAAAACTAAAAACACTTTTTTATTTTTAACCATATAATACAAATGAGGAGGTACTTATGAATCCAGACTTGACTGTTGATGAAAAAAAGCAAATAAACACCATCAAAACACAAAATTTAGCCGTTTTGGCCTTAATCATCGCTAGTAGTATCTCAATTTATATTAATAATGGTAATATTGATATGATTATCAATAAAGAAAATTCCCATTTTAGCGAAGAATACATTTTAAAATTAGCTAAAACTTCTTCGATTATTGTTTGGATTGTTTCCATCTATTTTGTAATTCTCAATATTGATACTTATCAAAAAGAAAAAACGAAGGCTAATGCTTCGTTTTTATCCGCCTCTTTATTTGCTTTATCGGCTAGTAGTCTTAGACTTTTTACCATTTTTGGCAATAGCAATGGTGAAATTACTTCAGAAGATATAGAATAAACAATTATTAATTAATAAATATAATATGAATAATAAATTGTCTCTGTTTGGATAACTTGCGAAGAATGTTGAAGAATTATTATCGCACACTCTGAATTATCTTGAGTTGCGGTAAAGTTAACCATTTCCACATTATTATAAGTAGTTCCCCCAATACTGTAAAGTATATTATTATACATTAATCTAATGTCATAATCGGTTCTAGCGGAAGAACTAACATCATCTTCATCAGCATATGAGAACCAAGCAATCGATGCTTGTAAGGTTTCGCCTGCATTTAAAACAAATGTTTGACGATAAATCGTACTAGTTGTTGCCGTAGTAGAATTAACAAAGGCTAGGGAATCAACATAGTTATTACAAATATTAATATAGCTAAATTCTCCTGCCCCCATAAATTCATCAAAATTATTTGCTTCATCATAATAATAATCACTTTTAGTTCTAGTTGCATTAGCCGTCAGCAAAGAAATATATTTCATTGGGTTATTAATCAAAGCAGGATATCTTTCTAAAATCATAGCGGTTAAACCGGTCACAAAAGCTGCTGAATAGCTAGTCCCATCGATATATCCATCAATATTAGGAACTCCTATGCTATACCCTTTGGCCATTATTGTGGGTTTAATTGGCCCAGATGCAACTTTATAACATGAAAAGTTTCGCCAATTAAAATATGTATCAATTGCGCCCACAGTTATCGCATTATAGGCTAAACCAGGATCATCGATATAATAGTTAACCGCATCTTCAGAGTTTCCAGCCGCAACTACAAAAATTTGATTATATACTCTTGCCACATAGTCGACATATGCTGACTCAGAGCCATAAATACCATCTCTTGTATTTAACCCAAAACTCATATTAATAACATCCACACCTTGATTAACAAGCCAATCTACTTCTTCACAAATTCCCCCTCTTATTTGTGAAGAATAAAAGCTTACCTCATTAGCAATCCCATTATTTCCCCCAATTAAGGATGCTACTGAAGTAGCGTGTTCACTAGCAGTTTCAATAAAAAAAGCCTGATCATGAATAGTTACGCTTATGCCAGAGAAATTAGTATGTGTTGTATCAATAACCCCTGTTTCTAGCATCCCTACCTTTATGCCATTCCCAGTGTAATTACGAAAATACACATCTTGATCAGCTCCTGCCATTCCGGCACCTCCAAGCATACAATCTTCATATTGTGTATTATTACTCGTATATTTTACATATACCCTTTTGATACTTTCATGACCATTTAATGTTGATAGTATTGTTTTTTTATTTAAATTAAACTGTACTAGTGAATAAGTATATTCTACGAAAGGCGTAAGCGTAGAAATATACCGTTCTTCGTAATCTCCTACATTAATACTATTAATTATTTCATTGTTTTTTCTAGTATGATAGGCTTTATAGTAATTTTCATACTGTGGTTGATATAAATAATTATTAAGATTAGCACTATCATTACTATCAACACTTAATTCCGGAACCATATCTATCGCGCTGCGTTCATAATCTAAAAGTACTACTATAATTACTTTTTGAAGACTAATATCTTCGACCTCTGCTGAAAGATCACTATCTACATAGTTGCTATTCTCGTAAACTACTTTATCCCAGGTATCACTACGAGATGTTCTACTAAAGATTCCATAGTTATAGCTTCCTACACATAGACATGCAAAGATAACCACTAAACAAAGAATAATTAATTTTCTCTTCATGAGCGTACATATCCTTCCATCCTTTTAAATACGCCTTCAATATATAAAACGTTTAAAAACCTAAAAAATTACAAATTTTTTTAATTTTTGTGTCTTTTAGTTTGAAATACTATTATTAAAAGATATTATTAGTTAATTTTACAATTATTAAATAGTGTTTTTTTCTCCATTACTAATCAATATTTTAAGCTACCTTCTTTAGTAATATTATCATATGATAAAGTAAAAGCTATATTTTGTTCATCCGTTTCTTCTAAAACTTTTAATATACCATAACGAGTTTCTTTATTAGCTACTTTTTCTTGATTGTCAATACGAATAACTACATCACAATCCTCACAAGCAAAATCAAATACATAAAAATAAACATTTTGTATTTCCATTAAACTATCTTTCACATAGCTTTTTCGTCCATCATAAATATACAACGTAATATCATCAGTAATTTCCGTATACCGTGCTTTATCTTTAAAGAAATCATAATCACAATAGTTTTTAATATCATTAACTTCTTCTGAACTTAAAATATTATTGTTTTCATTAAAATAGATTGTTCCAAAAACAAAATCATTATGATTATTATTAAAGTGGACATATTGAATCCCTATAAATACCGATACCATAATAAAGACTAGACTTAAGGTAATAGAAGCCCATTTATAGTATGAAGTAGTTTTTAGTTTTTTACTAGGTTTTAGTTGATCAGGTTCAAAAATATCTTGTACACTAATATCAGCCTTATAAGTTTTGTCAAATTCCTTTTTTAGTGTTTGATCAAAATGTTTATTTGTTTTCATATTTATTCTCCTTTAGACCTAAAAATTGTACAGCTCGATTATAAATGCTAATTACTCGTCTTCTAGTTGTATGTGGTGGAATATTAAGTATACTTGCTATTTCTTTATATGTGAGATTCATTATTTTATGGTAAATCAAGATATTGTAATCTTCTTCACCTAAAAATATTTTTAATTCATCTAATAATATACTATTGTAACAATTTGAGGATGTTTGAGATATGGTATCAACAATTGTATTATCTAATAAGAAATGTGCTTTTCTTCTTTCCTGAAAACGAAAATAATCAATAATACAATTACTTGCTAATTTAATTAACCAAGGTTTGAGGTTTTTATCACTTACTTCACATTTATCAATATTGGTATATATTTTTAGAAATATTTCTTGTAAACAATCACGACAATCTTCATCATTTTTAAAATATTTTTTAGCCATATATAAAAACATATTACTGTATTGATTTATCAATTGTTCATAGGCAGCCTCATCTTTGTTTTTTAGTTTTTCAACTAAACTCATAATATTATTCTCCCTTTTAAAATATTATTATATTATTATACCATATTCGACATTTTTTGACAAATTTTTACATTATACCATTATTTAAAAGAAAAGTCTTGAAAAAAGTCTACAACGCTTGTAGACTTATATTTTATTTTTGGCGTAATTCTGCTAAATCGTAAATAAGTTTTTCGGTTTTTTCCCACCCTAAACAAGGATCAGTAATTGATTTGCCATAAATTCCCTCATCTGCTTTTTGGCATCCGTCTTCAAGATAAGATTCAATCATTAAACCTTTGACTAATTTATATACTTTTTCATTATGACGAGTACTATGCATGATCTCTTTGGCGATCCGAACTTGTTCAGCCCATTGTTTACCAGAATTAGCATGGTTGGTATCCACAATTACAGCTGGATTAGCAAGTCCTGATTGTTCATATAAATCACATAAGCCTATTAAATCTTCATAATGATAGTTAGGGTGTGAATTACCTTTTTTATCAACATACCCTCTTAAAATCGCATGAGTTAATAAATTACCTTCACTAATTACTTCCCATCCACGATAAATAAAAGTATGACTATGTTGAGCAGCATTAATTGAGTTCATCATCACCATCAAATCACCACTTGTCGGATTTTTCATTCCTACCGGAATATCTAAACCACTTGTTGTTAAACGATGTTGTTGATCTTCTACAGATCTGGCCCCTACAGCTACATATGATAATAAATCCGATAAATAACGATGATTTTCAGGATATAACATTTCATCAGCACATGAAAAGTGCGTTTCTTCTAAGGCACGCATATGAAGTTTACGAATAGCAATTAAACCTTTTAACATATCTGGATCAGATAATGGGTTTGGTTGATGTAACATTCCTTTGTAGCCTGCTCCAGTAGTACGAGGTTTATTAGTATAAATTCTCGGAATAATAATAATTTGTTCTTTAACATCATTTTGAACTTTTCTTAATCGTTTAATATAATCAATTACCGCATCTTCTCTATCTGCTGAACAAGGTCCAATTATTAAGATTAATTTATCACTTTCACCTTTAAATACTTTAGCAATTTCTACATCATTTTGTCTTTTAATTTCAGCTAATTCTTCACTTAAAGGATATAAGCTTTTTATATCCTGAGGAGTCGGTAATTTTCTTAAAAAATTCATATTCATCATATACCCACACTTCCTATTTGTCAAAGTAACTTCTTCTTAGAGATGAAAGACGCATAATATCTTTCATTTTTTCAACATCTTCTGTTTCAATAGTTTCTTTTAAAGCATTAAATTGTTCTAAAAATAAATTCATTTGTTTTAACAATTCTACTTTATTTAAAAGAAATAATTCACTCCACATATCTTCATTTATTTTAGCAATTCTTGTTAAATCTCTAAATGAATCTCCAGTATATTCTGCTAAATCGCTTGATTCTTTACAAGTCATTAAGCTCACAGCTATACAGTGAGTTAATTGAGATAAAAAGCCGATCATTTCATCATGTTCTTCAACTGATAATGTCGCAACATTTTTAAATTTTAAAGTTTCAGCAAGTTCTTCAATGGTTTTCATTCCAACTAAAGTGGATTTGTTAGTCGGAGTAATAATAAAATTAGCGTCTTTAAACATCTCTTTACTGCTATTTTTTACTCCTCCTACTTCACGCCCTGCCATTGGATGAGCCCCCACAAACTCTACATCATTTCTTAATATTTGATCAAGTTCTTGAACAAGCCATCCTTTAATTCCGGTAACATCGGTAATTAATGCTCCCGTTTTAATAAAACTTTGATATTTAGTTAACCACTCAATCATCACTTTTGGGTATACCGCAAATATCACAATATCAAAGCGTTCTACATAAGCTTTTTTAACAATAGTATCCCCATGGGCAATAATACCTTTATCATAAGCATATCTAATTGCTTCATTATCGGGATCAAGAGCTCCGACTTCAAATCCAGCTTCTGTCAATCCTTCTGCGTAAGATCCGCCAAGTAAACCCATTCCAATAATTAATATTTTTTTCTGTCTATTTAACATCATAGTGCACCTCAATACCTAACTTCTCTAAATCTTTGAAAAAGTTAGGATAACTTTTATTAACAGCTTCAATCCCCTCAATTGTTCCCCCGTATATAGTAGCCATAATCGATAACATCATCACAATACGGTGGTCATTTTGACCATTTAAGACTTTTTCAGGAGAATTAAGTATTTGTTTATCAATTAATACAAAATTCTCAAAATCGATAATTTTGCCACCAAATTTCGCAATTTCTACATTAACAGCTGTTATTCTATCACTTTCTTTAATTTTTAATCTTTTCGTATTTATAAACTTTGCCCCATGTTTCATAGCCGCAAAGCCAAATAAAATTGGTCCCAAATCAATACAATTACCAATATCTAAAGTTTGAAATCCCGATTCTAATAATTTAAAGTATTCTTGATATACTTTATCACCTTGAAGAGTTTCTTTATTTAAACCAATAAGTTTAACACATCCTCCTAAATAATTAAAACTTTCTAAAAAAGCCGCATTGGAATAATCACCTTCCACAAAATATTGATTTGGCAAATATCGTTGATTACCTAAAATATGATATTCATAACCAGTACTGGTTAAGGATATACCAGCCTTTTTTAAAACATCCAAAGTTATATCTAAATAGTTTTTACTTTCTAAATTATGAATTATTTTAATTGTACTATCACCATCAAGTAATGGTAAAGCCAAAAGTAATCCTGTAATAAACTGACTACTGATATCACCTGCTATAATAAATTCATCACTTTGTAACCTTCCTTTAAAAGTAATCGTATTAATGGTTTTTATTACTTCAATATGTTGTTTTTGGCATAATTCTTCATATGGCCCAATACCTCGAGAAATTAATTTTTCGGTCCCTGTAAAGATAACTGTTTTTCCAGTTAATAATGCAATCGGGATAAAAAATCTTAAAGTACTACCACTTTCAGCACAATTAAAAATAATTTTTTCAGGTAAATCTTTAAATTCACAAATAGTATTGACTTTTATTAAATGATTAGCACTTTGAGGATCATCTAAAATCTCTATTTTTTTACCTAGTGCCTCTAAACAATCAATTGTTGCTTGAATGTCTTTACTTAAAGCAACATTACTAACCGTACTTTCTGCTTGGGATAGGGCAGCAACAATCAGTAAGCGATGAGCATAACTTTTAGATGGCGGAACGACTATTTCACCATGTGCAATTGATGGTTCAATTCTTACTTTCATGATGCACCTCCCTGTTGTTATTTTAAAGCCAACAAATAATCAATTGCTTCTAAATACCCCTTGAAGCCATGACCTTTGATTGTTTTTTGGGCTGTCATTCCTATATAACTAACTTGACGAAAATCTTCTCGTTTTGATAAATCTGAAATATGAACTTCAACCACTGGAATCATTACCGCCTTTAAAGCATCAAGAATTGCAATACTAGTATGGGTATAAGCTGCTGGATTAATAATAATACCTTCAACTTTATCAAAATAAGCTTGTTGAACACGATCAACAATATCACCTTCATGATTTGATTGAAAAATCTCTAATTCAACATCTTTATCTATAACATAATTAGTAATTAGGTTACATAAATCTTGATAAGTGCTAGTTCCATAAATAGCAGGTTCCCTAATTCCTAAAAAATTTAAATTAGGACCATTAATAATTAATAATTTCATCTATATACTCCTTGGATAATCTCTTCAATCACTTTTTCTAACTCTTTATCATTGTTGATAATAATATCTGAGGCTTGTTTATATAAAGAGTATCGTTCTAAATACATTTTTTCTAATGTTATTTTATCACTTGATAAAGGTCTAGAAGCAGTTGCTTCTAATAATTCAAGTGGGCGATCAACAAAAACAATCACGCCATTAGCTTTTAGCCTAGCAATATTATTGGCTCTTTTGATAACTCCACCACCTGTTGAAATAATCAAGTTATTTTGTTTAGCCAATTCATCTATTATTTCTTCTTCAAGATCCCTAAACTGGCTCTCATTATCTTTTGTCAAAAAATCACTTATGGTCTTTCCAATTTTTTCTTCAATCAAGGTATCACTATCAATCAATTTTTTACTTAATTTTTGGGATAATATTTTCCCTATCGTACTTTTGCCACATGAGGGCATTCCAATCAAAACAATATTTTCTTTATTTCGATAAATGTTATTGTAAAGATTTTTAATAACTTCCTTATCATATTCCTGATTTACAAAAATACTAGAAGCATACACTGCTTGGGCAACTAGCATATATAATCCTCCAATGGCTTTAATTTTCATTTTTTCAGCCATTCTTATAAGTGTCGTTTTAAGAGGATTATAAATAACATCAACAACAGCTTCTAATTTACTAAAACCAGTAATATCCATTATTAGATCATTGTTGTTAGGATACATTCCACAAGGAGTAGCATTAATAATAATTTCCGCATCACAATGTAAGTTTAAAGCCTCTTCATATGAACAAGCTACTTCATTTGGAAAAAGAGATACATTATAGATTTCTTTAGCACCTAATGATTTAAACACCGCACGTGAAGTTTTTGCGGTAGCACCATCACCTAAAATGATGACTTTTTTATTTAAAACCTCAATATTATTAACTAAAACCAAGTCTTTCAAACCTAAAAAATCAGTATTATAACCATATAGTTTGCCATTTTTATTGACAATTGTGTTAACTGCTCCAATCATTTTGGCCGCATCATCAATATAATCTAGATAAGGAATCACTTTTTCTTTATAAGGAATCGTAACATTAATAGCCACAAAATCACGTTTAAGCATAAAAGCATCAAAGTCCGTTTTGGCAACTTCTTGAATTTCATATTCATAGTTATTAAGTTTTTCATGAATTTCTTTAGAAAAACTATGTCCTAACTTCTCCCCTATTAAACCATATTTCATAAACTAGTCCTCACATCCTAGAAAATCAGTTCCATATTTAGTCGTTAATAAATCAGCTATCACAAGGGCAGTAATACTATCGATAACTACAGTCATTCTACGAATAATAGCTGGATCATGACGGCCCTTAATCGATAAAGAAACATTTTCTTTTTTTCTAAAATCAATTGTTTTTTGAGGAACTGAAATTGATGGTGTTGGTTTTACAGCACAATTAAATATTACAGGCATTCCATTGGTAATTCCGCCATTAATTCCGCCATTATTGTTGGTTTTAGTTTTAACAATTTCATTTTCAATATAGAAAGCATCATTAGCATTGGAACCAGTTTTATTTCCAAAAGCAAAGCCAAGTCCAAATTCAACACCTTTAATTCCGCCAATAGAAAATAACGCATTTGATATTTTTCCTTCAACACTAGAGAACCATGGATCACCTAATCCTGCTGGAAGCCCTACAATTGCAGTTTGGAGAATTCCCCCAATAGAGTCCCCTGCTTGGGCATATTTTAAAATTTCTGTTTTAATATCTTCAGCAATATCTGATAAAACTGGGAAATCTTTATTATTTAAAGTTTTAAGTTCCTCAGTAGTTCCTAAAAAATTTTGATCTTGAACATTACCACAACGTAAAATATGCGTACCAATATAGATATTCTTTTTTTCTAAAGCTTTAATAACAATACTTCCTAAAGCAACAATTGGTGCAGTAATACGACCAGAAAAATGACCACCACCACGATAATCCGCAAAGCCATGATATTTAACATAGGCTGTATAATCTGCATGTGATGGGCGAGCAATATTCTTTAATTTTTCATAATCTTCACTCTTAACATTTTGATTAGGTATAATAATGGCTAAAGGGGTTCCTGTAGTATAACCATTAAATACCCCACTAGCAATAACATATTCGTCAGTTTCTATTCTTGGGGTTTCAAGCTCATTTTGGGGACGACGCCGTGATAGTTGTTTTTGGATAAATTCATCATCAACTTTGATTCCTGGAGCTATACCATCTAAAACAGCCCCTATAAACACTCCATGACTTTCTCCAAAGAGGGTCAAGGTCAAATTATCTCCAATGGTATTTTTCATCTAATCCTCCTATAAATATTTTTTAATGTCTTCTAATAAAATCTTTTTAATTTCAAAAGTTCCAACCTTTTCAACATAAATTACTGATAAATAATCACCACTACGTTTTTTATCTAAATTAATATATTTTAATAGCTCATCACTTGTTAAATTAACTTTAGTTGGTAAATGATATTTTCCTAGGATTTTTTTTATTTTTTCCCTTACTTCAGCACTTGATAAATATAACATTCCAACCCCCACGCATTCACCATGTAAAAGGTTATTAAATCTTCCACTAGCCTCAATCGCATGTCCAATTGTATGTCCAAAATTTAAGATTTTTCTTAAACCCTTTTCTTGAGGATCTTCTTCTACAATTGTTTTTTTAATTACTAAAGATTTAACTATTATTTCATCTATATCCGCCAACAAATCGTTGCTATCTGCAATTAGCTCAAACAATTCTTCATTACTTGTAGCTCCCATTTTTAAGGCTTCAACAAGTCCTGAGTGGAGCTGTCTGACATTCAAAGTTTTTAAAGTTTCTGGATCAATCAACACTTTTTTAGGTTGATAAAAGGTTCCAACTACATTTTTTATTCCTATTTTATCAATAGCCGTTTTTCCCCCAATAGATGAATCAACTTGAGATAATAAAGTTGTCGGAAGATTATAAAAATCTATTCCTCTCATATAGGTAGATGCCACAAATCCAGCTAAATCTCCAACTACTCCTCCGCCTACTGCTACAACACAATCTGTCCTTGAAAAAGCATTTTGAATCATATAATCTAAAATACAGCCAAAGTTTTCAAATGATTTGCTTTTTTCACCCATAGGTATCGTATAAATGTAGCCATCAAGTGAAGCCTTTTTTACAATTTCTGAATACTGTTTAGGAACACCACTATCTGTCAAAATCAAAACTTTACGATTCAAATTTAGGTATTCTTTAACCTTATTTAGACAATGTCTTTCAATAATAATATCATATTTTAAATCTTTCATTGTAACATTTAAAATCATATTATTCCTCTACTTTTCAATTTGGTAGGTATAATTACCAACAAGTTTTAATTTATCACAAAAAACACTTAAAGCTTTCATCATATCTTTTCCATCACTAGAATTAATATCACCTTCTAATTCGACATAAAAGTAATAATTCCAAATCAATTCTTTCATTGGACGACTTTGGAGATTACGCATATTAAATCCATATGAGCCAATAATATTCAAAGTCTTAGCTAAAGCCCCCGCTTCATTTTTAACAGTGAAGACAATAATAAAATGTTCTCCCATTTTAGCTTTAGTTATATTAGTATTGAGACAGCGAGTAAATGCTCCAAAACGGGTAGTATTATTATGACTAGAATTAATATTATTTTCTAAAACTTCTAAATTATAAAGATTAGCAGTTTCACCAGAGGCAATAGCCGCGACCCTTAAATCACTGTCTTCTGCCACCATTTTAGCAGCAATAGCCGTATTAGGTGCCTCAACTATCTCAAAACCTTTTTTATTAAGATATTCTAAACATTGATTTAAAGCTTGCCCATGACTAATAACTTTTTTAATATCTTTAAGCTCAACACCTTTTTTAGCTAGCAAATTATGTACAACTTCTAATTCAATAACTTGATTGATATATAAGTTACCAGAAAAAATTAAATCCATTACAACTCCTACATCACCAGCATAACTATTTTCTAAAGGCAATACGCAAGTATCGCAATCTCCTGCTACTGTTGCATTATACGCTTGAGTAAAATTAGGATATGAAACATATGTGGCTCCTGGAAACATCTTCATTGCCGCAAGATGCGCAAATGCACCTTCTACTCCACTATACGCAACCCTCATTCCGTTAATTAATCTTGTTTGGTATTGTTTAGAAATATCCATTGTTTGTTTTAAAAAATTAATATAGTATTCACGAATCATATCACTTTTAATATTTTCGGCACTATTTTTAAGCACTTCTTGTTCTCGGGTAACATCTAAGATGGGCATTGCATACTTTATTTTATATTCTGCCACTTCTTTACTACACATCATTCGTTCTTCAAACAATTTAGCAAGTTCTTTATCTATGGTGTTTATTCTTTTTCTTATCTCATCCAATTCACTCATATTTATTCCTCACTTTTATACTCTTCAATTAGTTTTTTAAATGCCAAAAGAGATCTTTTAACTTGTTCAGTTGAAACACAATAAGCAATTCTCACATATCCTGGATACCCAAAAGAATCACTTGGCACTAATAATAATTCATATCTTTTGGCTAATTCTGAAAACTTATTAGCATCATTATTTAAAGATTTAACAAATAAATAGAATGCTCCAGCAGGATTAACTACTTCATAACCATAAGTTATGAGAGCATTATATAATAAATCACGATTAGTTTTATACACTTCTAAATCACTAGTTTTTCCTAAACAATTAGGTATCATATACTGAAATAAAGCAGGAGCACAAACAAACCCTAAAGCTCTACCTGCCCCACATATTGATAAATAGATTTGTTCAGCAGCCTCACATTTTTCACTTACCACAATGTAACCAATTCGTTCACCAGGCAATGATAAAGATTTACTAAATGAATAACAAATAAGCGTATTATCATAATATTTACTAATAAAAGGTACTGAAACAGCGTTGTATACCAACTCACGATATGGTTCATCTGATAATAAATAAATAGGATGATTGTATTCTGAAGATTTTTCTTTTAAAATCTTAGTCAATGCCAAAATAGTTTTTTCACAATATACAACTCCTGTGGGATTATTAGGTGAATTAATAATCACTACTTTAGTTTTTTTATTGATTGTTTTTTTAAATTCATCTAAATCAGGTTCAAAAGATGGTTCTATCGGTTTAACAATTTTTAAAACTCCACCACCATTTTCCACAAACACTCGATATTCTGGAAAAAATGGAGCTAATACAATTACTTCTTCCTCCCTATTTAGTAGAGCATTTAGACTAATCGTAAGTGATGCGGCCGCACCGACTGTTAAATATATTAAATTAGCCTTATGTTTAGTTCCATAAGTTTGATTCAAATATGAAGCAATGCTCTCACGAACCATTAGATCCCCTGCTGCAGAAGTATATCCATGAAGATGAATTGGATCAGTATTATTAATTAAATTTATTAAAGTTTCATTAACAATTTTAGGAGATGCAACACTAGGATTTCCTAAACTAAAATCAAAAACGTTATTCTCGCCAATTTCCATTTTACGTTTTCGACCATATTCGTATAATTCGCGAATTTTTGAAGGGCTTAATCCATATTCATACATTTTTAGATTAGTCATAATAACATCTCCTCGTAAAACTAGTATTGTCATTTTATTATAATAAAAAATTTAGATTTTGTCCATTAATTGGTGTAATTTGTTTATTTTTGGTGTGTTTAGGACAAATTGTAACATCAAATGCAGCAAAATAAAAACATTAGATCTTGAACAATTCACTTTAAATTATTCGGTTCTTTATAATCAGTTGGGGTTTGTAAAAATCCTATAGAATTAGTTGGGGTGG
>CAYLLO010000007.1:0-47389 GCA_964384805.1 uncultured Staphylococcaceae bacterium
CATGCTTATAAATTTAAATTTTTTTGTAAATTTCTAAAAACGTTGACATTTTTTTGTTACAAAAATATAAAGCCTTTTTGAATATTTTAAGATTTTTTTTAGTAAATAAACTTATCAAAAGTAAAAAATAATATACTATAAATAATCATTTTTATAGTCTTTCAATACATTTACTTTTTTTATTTTTTTTAACAAGATAATAGATTTTTTTACATAATCGGAGTATAATTAGTTACGTATTAATGATAATAATTAATATGCCTATAAGATTAATAAAAAAGAAGGTAATGTTTATGGAAAGAAAAGTTGGAACTATTTCAAGAGGAATTCGTGGCCCTATTATTAGACAAGGAGACGATTTAGTAAAAATTACGGTAGATAGCGTATTAGAAGCAGCTATTGCTGAAGGTTTCTCTCTTCGTGATCGTGATGTTATCGCATTAACTGAATCAATTGTTGCTCGTGCCCAAGGAAATTATGCTACCATTGATGCCATTGCTGAAGATGTTAAAACCAAAATTAATTCAGATATCGTAGGAGTAATTTTCCCTATTTTATCTAGAAATCGTTTTGCAATTTGCTTACGTGGTATTGCTAAAGCAGTTAAGAAAGTTATTTTAATGTTAAGCTATCCTAGTGATGAAGTTGGTAATGCTTTATTAACTTACGATCAATTAGATGACGCCAATGTTAACCCTTATTCTGATGTATTATCTTTAGAACAATATCGTAAATTATTTGGCAATAATGTTCATGAATTTACAGGTGTTGATTATGTTGAATATTATTCAAATATTATTAAAGAATATGGTGCAGAAGTTGAAGTAATTTTTGCTAACCAAACAAAAACTATCTTAAATTATACTGATACAATTATCACTTGTGATATTCATACTAGAAAACGAACTAAACGCATTTTAAAAGATAATGGTGCCAAAGTTGTTTTAGGTCTCGATGATATTCTAACTTCTTCTGTAAACAATAGCGGTTATAACGAAAAATATGGACTTTTAGGTTCTAATAAATCTACTGAAGATACCGTTAAGTTATTTCCTCGTGATTGTAAAGACTTAGTTCTAAATATCCAAAAAAGCATATTAGAACAAACAGGAAAACATGTCGAAGTAATGGTTTATGGTGATGGTGCTTTTAAAGATCCACAAGGTAAAATTTGGGAACTTGCCGATCCTGTTGTCTCTCCCGCTTATACTGATGGTTTAATCGGAACTCCTAATGAACTAAAGCTTAAATATTTAGCTGATAATGACTTTAAAGATTTAAATGGTGAAGCACTAAAACAAGCAATTTCTGAAAGCATTAAAGCTAAAAATGGAAGTTTAGTGGGAAATATGGCTTCTCAAGGAACTACTCCTAGACAACTTACTGACTTGATTGGCTCTTTATGTGACCTAACTAGTGGTTCTGGTGACAAGGGAACCCCTATTATCTTAATTCAAGGATATTTTGATAATTATACAGATTAAAAAAACACACACATATTTTCCCTAAAATAGGGGGGAATACTGTGTGTGTTATTTTTTATGCCTTAATTTTTTAAAAACAATTCCCTTTGGCATATTTTTAATTATTCAAATTCTAAATTTGCATACTTATCTAACGTTATTCGGGTTCTAACCCAATCATCATCAGTTAATATTACGACATTTTTATCTAGTGCTATTCTCCAATCTGAATCTTTACTTCTAGTAGATAAGTAAAATTTATAATAATCTTTGGCTTGTTTGAAAGTTTTAAATTTTATGACTTCCAAATAATTATTAGTCAAGTATGTTTTTAATTTAAGATACTCCGTAATATCAACTACCAGTTCCGTTCCCGCTTTTTTTAATTCCATATTAAAAATTTCATTAATTTCTTCGGTGTTGTTTCCCGAATATTCTTTTTCAGTTACATAATATCGTTGTGTAAGCATATATTTGAAATCTTCTACTACAATATCATCACAAATCACAATAGCAGGATGTGAAAAAAATCTAAGAGCATAACTTGCCTCAAAAAAGCTTCCATTATCATCATAATCATTTATACTGTAGTCACACCATTCTATAACCATTACTTGTACATCAGCAATAAATTGTTCTTCATATTCATTCATTGATGTGTTATTTTGGAAAGCATAAACAAAATAGTATGCTTCTTTATTTTCATGATAAAAGTCAACTAATTCGTACACTTCACGATAATAATAACTATCATCTACTGGTACTAAACCTATATGTTGGCGGAGTTTTCCAATCGTTCCTAAATAATAATAGTTAGAACTTAATAAATACTTATATACTTCTTCTACATAAGTATTATATTCAACTTTTGTTCCTTGAGCATAAACAACTTCTCCCACAAAACCATTAGCTTTTTTATGTAAATAGTCTTTAGGCATAATTGGTAAATCAGATACTTGACGTTCTGTTAAATAATCATTATCAAAAAACTCATTAAGTGTATATCTTGAGCTAGAACATGAACTTATATGTAATAAAAGCAATAAAATAACTACCAATAATACTTTTTTCATACCTTATCTCCTATAATTTTTAATCTCTATTTCATTATTTTGTTTTTTAAGAAAATAGGGTTTAAATTTTTTTAAACCCTATAAGATATTAGTCATTAAAATTCAAAGTATTAATTGTTTTTACTCCATCTTTAGTTACAGATATTACACACCCTGTGTAGTAATTTTTACTATTCCAGTTACACATTGCAAGTTCTAAAGTTACTGTTTGATTAGCATATGGTTTTAAAAATTCATATTGGCCTGCATTAGAACAATATAATGACATAGTAGTTGTTGAATCTACGAGTCCTGTAATCGCAATTGAAGTATAATAGTTTGTCTCTTTAACACTAATAATAGCTTCCACAACATATACATCTCCAGAATAGTCAATAGTAGGATCAAGTTTACTTAATTCTTCAACTGTTTTATTGTTTTTAAAAGTTGCGGTTGAATAATTATGATTGCCATAATAATTAACGAGAATTTCCGCATTATAAATGTTATTTTGTCCAATTGATGTTCCCGTATAATTAGCTTTTTGTTGATGTCCTTTGATACCTTTAATAATTACCTCATCGCCTGAAGAAAGTAAAGCAACTTCTGATTCTGGTGCTTTAACCGCAATAACTCCCGTTTCATCAATCAAATAGAATCCTGATTGATTCACAAGTGAAGAGGCAACAATACCTTTAACAATTACTTCTTCCCCATCTACTGTATCAAATGCTTCTTTTACGGTAATTGTCTCATATGTAATCGGTACAGACACCACTATCACAACAGTTACGATATCAGAATATTCCCCATAAGTAGCAGTAATAGTAATTTCAGCTGTACCTGCATTTTTAACATGAAAAATCACTTTTCCTTCAACTTCTTCAAAATACGCAGTATTTTCATTACTAGAAGTATATGTTAATTTAACATCATTTATATTAATTAAATCATTGCTTACACTTGTTAATAATTCCGTAGCCGGATCTGCTTCATATTCATCTAAAAATTGAGATTCTGCATGATATGTTAAAGCGTATTTAGGAGCGTCTGACGAATTAAATTTATATCCCTCATCATTTACTTCAATAGGAATAAAGCGATAGAAACAACCTGAGGTGGTAGACTTAGCATTAATTGGTGATAAATAAACTGTACAAATTTTTCCATCAAATTCATCTAACCAAGTAAAATCAGATCCACTACATGCTGTATATACATAAGTCCCAGTTATACCATCTAAATCATTAAAATAATAATTGTTAAATCCTGTCCCTTCTACTTTTTTAACTAACGCATTAACTTTATAAATATTAGTTGTAATATTTTCAGTTATCGGAGTATCCAAAATATCTTTAACAGTACTAGTTTTAATCCATGATTTATTGTAATCTGAATTACCATTATCGTTCTCTATAATAGTTGCATTTTGTAATTGACAACACCCTTTATATCCAAATTTTTCAGCATTTGCTTGCTCACTAGCTAAAACATAGTATGTTTTTTCCCCAATAATTGTTATTGTATTTCCTTTAGAAACACTAGCAGCAACTTCATTACCATAAATATAAATTGAGCCAGTATTATCAATTAAGTAAAATCCATTAGGAACCATTCCAAAAGCATAAGTAATTTGAGCAACAACTCCCGTTAATTTAACTTTCTTACCTTCTTCTGATTCACGAGCTTCTGATATACTTTCTAAAATATAATCTGTATCATCAACTTCTATTTTTATATGTCTAAATGCTTGTAAAT
The DNA here is from genome assembly GCA_964384805.1 of uncultured Staphylococcaceae bacterium. GTDB lineage: Bacteria > Bacillota_I > Bacilli_A > ML615J-28 > CAG-313 > HGM10611. The sequence goes on from CAYLLO010000007.1 coordinate 4,274, forward strand.
ATCCGCGATCCATTTCTGGTTTACTACTATATGTTTTTAACATACCAAATAATACTACTTCGTCTCCTACTACAGGTTTTTCTGTCATAGCATCATATCTCGTAGTCTCATCATTGGAATATACACCATAAATATATAATTCATCAGTTCCATCAGTAATAGTCATTTCTCCATACATGCCATTAGAAACTTCTTTAATAGTCCCATAAACATAATATTTTTCTGTTGTACCTGTATCACCAGCCTCGCTTGCAAGTTGAATAGCCTCAGCAATACTAATACAATTATAATTATCTTTAATGCTTGTTTCTCCATTATTTCCATTATCAGGACTAGCCGTAGGAACAAATTCAATACATGATGCTAACGAAAAAACAAATAGGCTTACAAATAAGCAACAAATTAATCTCTTCAATAATTTTGACATTTTTGAATACCTCTCTTTACCTCTATCATTATATCATACATACATAAAATAAGGTTAAATTTTGACAAAATATTATTTTACATTAAAAAAAGGGGAACGATTCCCTTTTTCTAAAATCGATTATTTTGTCATTTTTGCCAAGTCAGTAACCAATCCCTCTACTTTTTCAAATTTTAAAGAAAGTTCATTTACCATATCATCAATTATACATTTATCTGGTTTAATACAACTATTACAAACAATACATTCTCGAATTGCTTTTTTTATTCGGGTGTGGACTACCATTAATTATTAATACTCTCATAATTACTCTTTTCTTACTAAACCATCATAGATTACTTTAATAGCTTTTTCAAAATCTTTATTTTCAACCCCTACAATAATACTTAGTTCTTGTGAGGCTTGGGCAATAACTTTTATATTTATTTGATTATTCCCCAAAATAGAGAATATTTGAGCACTTATCCCAGGTTTAGTTGCCATATTTCGTCCCACTACCGCAACAAGAGCAATATCATTTTCTACAATAACATCCATAACATCTTCTAATGATTTTAATTCATAAAGCACTTCATATAAGTGTTTAGCTATTCTTTGAGATTCAATAATTAAACTAAATGTATCAATACTTGATGGCATATGTTCTACATTAATATTATATTTAGCCATAACATCTAATACATTACGCATAACTTTTAACTTTTCCGTCTTTGGTTTTTTGATTATGGTAATTGACTCATAGTCTTTTTTGCCAGCAATTCCTGTAATTATCTGCTTTGTATCTTTAGGCGATGAAGTAATAATTGTTCCTTCATCAAGTGGTTTATTTGTATTTTTAATATTAATAGGAATATCTAATTCTTGAACAGGAAAAATGGTATCTTCATGTAAAACATTAGCCCCCATATAAGATAACTCTCGTAATTCTTCATAAGATATTTCTTTAATTTGTTGAGGATTTTCAACGATTTGGGGATTAGTTACTAAGAATCCCGATACATCAGTCCAGTTTTCATAAATAGATGCATCCACCCCTTTGGCTAGTAAAGCACCTGTTACATCAGATCCTCCCCTTGATAAGAGATGGATTTTACCATCAGGGTATATTCCATAAAAACCTGGCACTACAACTTTTGAGTGCTTAACTAACATTTCTTTAATTGCGGCATCTGTTTTTTCATTATTAACTTTCCCATTATAATCAAAATGAATTACATCAGCAGCATCAACAAAATCATATCCTAAATAATCTGCCATAAGTTTTGCCGCTAAATACTCACCACGGCTTACTAACATTTCTTTATCTACTGTTTTAGAAAATTGTGATTCAATTATTTCAAATTCTTTATCTAAATCCAATTTTAAATGTAAATCACTTTTTACCTCATTGTAACGTTTTTTTACAATATCAAAAATACTCTTGGCATCCACGCCATATTTTAAATGTGCTTCGGTTAAATACAAAAGATCTGTTATTTTATAATCATCTTTATGACGTTTTCCAAGGGCTGATACCACTACAATACTTCTTGATACATCACTGGTTATAATATTTTTTACTTTTTGAAATTGTTTGCTATCTGCTAAACTTGAACCACCAAATTTTACTACTTTTTGCATTTGTCAATGTCTAGTGCCATTGCGATTTGTACCGCATTAGCAGCTGCTCCTTTTCTAATATTATCAGCTACACAATAAAATAAAATTCCATTGTTGGTAGAAATATCTCTTCTAATTCGTCCAACATATACTTGATCTTGCTCTTTAGCAACCAGCGAATTAGGATATATATGTTTTTTTACATCATCATATAAAATTACACCTGATTGATTCTTAAAAGCGTTTTTAATTTCTGCCATTGTAAATTCTTTCTCTAATTCTGCCATCACCATCACTCCATGACATGACTCAACAGGTACTCTAATACATGTTGCACTTACTGATAAATTCGGTAAATGAAGAATTTTTCTAGTTTCATTGACCATTTTCATTTCTTCTTTGGTATATCCATTATCTAAAAATTCATCTATTTCTGGAATACATGTTTTAGAAATATCATATGGATAAAAAACTGGTTTTTCCCCTTTTTGGGTTCTATTTAAATCATTAACGCCCTTTTGTCCAGAACCAGATACAGCTTGATATGTGGTATAAACAATTCTTTTTAACCCAAAGGGAATTAATGCCTTAAGTGGCAAAACTGATTGAATAGTTGAGCAATTAGGATTGGCAATAATATGGGATTTAGTATAAACATCCTCAATATTAATTTCTGGCACTACCAAAGCACAATTATCATCCATTCGCCAAGCACTAGAATTATCAATTACAATGGCTCCTTTGGAAACCGCAAGCGGAGCATATTCTTTTGATACTCCCCCACCAGCACTAAATAAAACAAGATCACAATTATCAAAAGCATCTTTAGTTAATTCAATAATCGTATAATCTTTATCCTTAAAATTAATAATTTGGCCAGCACTTCTAGCTGAAGCATATAAAACCAAATTGTTAATTGGAAAATGATATTCTTCTAATACTTTTAAAAATGTTCTTCCTACAAGTCCTGTTGCTCCTACAATAGCTACATTATATTTTTTCATGTCTTAATACCTCTACTCTTTTTTATTAATTTCAAATTTATTAATGTTTTGATAGTTTTCTAAATATTTTCCATCTTTTATATCAATAATATCAGCAATTATGGCCGAAGCTGTTGGAAAACTTCCTGCCCCTTTCCCAATAAAGATTAAAGTATCATTGGGATACGTTTCAAGAATCACCGCATTAAATTCATTATTAACAAAGGCTAAAAAATGGGTATTAGAAAAATACTTAGGCTTAACCTCAATATTTAATTGATTATCAATAAGCCTCGCTTCACTTACAAATTTAATTACTTGATTTTTTTGTTTTGCTTCTTCTACCAATTCTTTGGTAATACTTCTAATTCCTTCACGAAAAACTTGATTAATATCTACAAAAGTATCAAAGGCTAAATCCGAAAGAATAGCAATTTTACGTACCATATCATACCCTTCTAAATCCGCTGTCGGATCACTTTCGGCAAACCCTTTTTTTTGTGCTTCGATTAGAGCTTCATCAAAAGAAAAACCCTCAAACATTTTGGTCAAAATATAATTAGTCGTTCCATTTAAAATACCTGTTATCGCCGATATCTTATTTACTTTTTTTAGCTCTTTTAAATTTTTAATAATTGGTATACCACCTGCCACACTAGCCTCATATGTTAAATTAACATTATTATCTCGGGCTAAAGAAAGAAGATATTCAATATCAATTGCCATTAATTCTTTATTAGCTGTTACGACATGTTTTTTAGCTTTTAGACATTTTTCCACACATTTTCTCGCGAAATCATAACCACCTAATACTTCAACTACTACTTCAATTTCTGGATTATTAATAATATCTTCAAGATTATCGGTAAATAATTCTAAATATTGACTATCAAACTTCTCTTTTCTTTCTAAAATTTTAATTACTTGTAAGTTATTATGACAAGCAATTTGGAAAACACCTTTTCCAATAGTTCCATAACCTAAAATTGCTATTTTCATTACTCAACCCCCATTATATCAACTGATTGAATTCCTTCAATTTTTTCAATATCTCTTTTTAGTTCAGCAATTGATGAATCTAGTTCTCCAACATCAATAGAAATTGTAATACATGCAGTTCCATCAATTGGTGAATCTTGATTAATAGAAATAATATTACCATGTTTGGTATAAACTACCTGCAAAATGGTTGATAAAATTCCTTTAATATCTCGTGTTTTAAGGACAAATAAAGCTTTTGTTCCAGAATCCTTATTAGGTCTAAAAATATAATCCTTATATTTATAGTAGGTAGATCTACTTATTCCACTTACTTTACAAGCCTCACTGACACTATACTTTTTGTCATTAATTAATTCTCTTGTTAAAATAACTTGTTCAAAATAAGTAGGCAGAATTGATTTGTGAACAATAAAATATTCATTATTTTTCATAAATATATGCTCCATTTTTCAATACTTTTACTTCTTTAATAACCCAATCCTTGTATAAAAAGTTTAATTCTTTTTGAGAAATAAACAACATTGTTGACCCTGATCCACTAATTAAAGTAACCGCATCATTCTTTTGTCCATATTCAATAACGACCTCCGAATCCTTTATCAACGAAAAGCGAAAAGGCTCATGTAATTTGTCAACCGCTGATTGTTGTAATAGTTTTAAATCACCAGTTTCTAATGCTTTTATCATTCCTACCGTATGTGCTATATTACTAACCGCATCACTCATCGAAACTTCTTTAGGCAGCACCCTTCTGGCATCAACTGTTTTGAGTTCAAAAGAAGGAATGCAAACCCTAAATTTTAAAGAATCATCTACATCATATTTAATACAATAATATTTATCATTTTTAAAGCTACAAGTTAATCCTCCAAAAATAAGAGGGGCAACATTATCTGGATGGCCTTCGATTGCAGATGATATTTGAAAAATTTCATCTTTAGATAATATATTTCCCAATATTGAACTTGCAATCATCACTCCTGCTACAATACATGAGGCACTGCTACCAAGGCCTCTAGAATTCGGAATATTTTTTACCTTTTCAATTAATTTAAGATGTTTTAGCTTTTGATTTTTAATTTCAAAAACTTTTTCATAGCTTTGAATAATTAAATTATTGTTAGGATTTAAAAATTCTTTATCAAAATTAACTAAATCATATGTATTTGCTTCTTCAAAATCATATTCATTATGTATATCCCAACAGACACCTAAACAATCAAATCCTGGGCCTAAATTAGCACTTGTGGCATATGTTCTAACAGTTTTCATCTATTTCACCTATTAATTTTATTAATGCATCTTCCATTTCATCCTTTTTCCAAACTATTTTTTTAAAAGAACTATTATATATATTATATAAAACTTTGGGAGCTAAACATTTGGTTATTTTTTCAATTTCTTGTACTTGTTCAATTCCCTCTTTACCAGTTTTAAAAATTTTGTCCACCGTTTCTAAAAATTTATATGGACTAGCTGTTGAAACAATGATAGTTTGACCTTTTAATTGATTTTTTAAAGAGGTGTATGCCCCATATGCTACTGCTGTATGAGGATCAATTAAATACTGATGTTTTTGATATACTTCTTTAATATATTTAATTGTATCTTCTTTAGTAACTGAATAAGCTAGAAAATCAGCCAAATTTTCTTTATATTTAATAGGCAATGAATACACTCCTGTTTCTTGTAAATCTTGCATTAATTTAGCAACTAATCCTTCATTATTATTGGTAATTAAATATAACAATCTTTCCAAATTAGAAGAAATTAAAATATCCATTGCTGGAGAATTAGTTAGATGAAAAGTTCTATTTTTATCATAAACTAAAGTATTAAAAAAATCAGTTAAGACACTGTTTTCATTACTTGCACATACGATTTTATTAATGAAAAGTCCCATTTTTTTCGCAATATAACATGCTAAAATATTTCCAAAATTTCCAGTTGGCACCACATAGTTAATTTGTTCACCATACTTTATTTTACCTTTTCTAATCATTTCAAAATATGCATAAAAATAATAAACAATTTGTGGAATTAATCTTCCAATGTTAATTGAATTAGCACTAGAGAATTCTAAATTTTTCAATTTGACATCGCTAGTAAAAACTTTTTTAACTAAATTTTGACAATCATCAAAGTTTCCTTCTACCGCAATTGCCATCGCATTTTTTCCTGTATAATAATGCATCTGTTGTTCTTGAAAAATACTTACGCCTTTAGTTGGATACAATACAATAACTTTAACATCTTCTAAATCTTTAAATCCTGATAAAGTGGCACCTCCAGTATCTCCTGATGTAGCCGTTAAAATTAAAGTTTTTTTCTTATTACCATTAATATTTTTAGATGTTATTAAAAGTTGTGGTAAAATTGTAAGAGCCATATCTTTAAATGCCATTGTAGGTCCATAATATAGTTCTAAAAAATTTACCTCATCCAAGTTTTTTAGCCCTATCATCTTTTCACAAAAATTTTGTTTATTATAAGTTTCACTAATAATTTGTTCAATTTGCTTATCATTAAAATCATTTAAAAAATATTTTAGGATTTTTTTACTCAATTCCTGATAAGTTAAATCAACCATTTTTTCACTTAAAGAAAAGTTATCATATGAATCAAGGATGAATAATCCTCCTTCTTCACTTATTCCTTGAGTAATACAAAATGAAGCATTTTTACTTAGTTTTTTTCTTGTGCTTGTGTACATAATCTAGTTGAGTAGGCTTTTTTTGTCTACATTTTTCCTTTCATTCTATCTAAAATATCATAAAGTAAGATTAATATCTTTTTTTAATCTACCAAAAACATATGATATGGTGCTTAATAACACCTTTATTCTTAACATATTATAACATATTTTGTCTTTATTTTCAAGACATTTGTATTTAAAATAAAGACACTTTTTCTTTATTAGCTATAAAAAAACACGCTTAACTTGCGTGAATTCATACTTAAATTCTAAAAATTTACTGAAAAATGGCATTATAAATTATTGGCAGTAAAGAAAAACCTTAATTTGATAAAGAAAAATACTTATTTCTTTCCGCATATTCACTTTTAATTATTTCTGCCATTTCTTCAGGGGTCTGCATGCAATCATTATCTAACCACTTTTTTATCATAGCATTTAATCCTGCTTGAAAAAAAGTAATATGATAATCTATGTATTCTTGTTTGAACAAATTTTTAATGTCTACCCCCCTATAAAAGCTAGTCGGTTGTTTAGGGTTGTAAAATTCTGTTTCATAAGCAAGTTTGAAATATGCCTTAAACATAATTTGATTATCATAAATGACTTTAAAGAAATTAAGGGCCGTACGAGTTTGTTCATCAGAAAATATTTGGGAAAAATAATTTTCGATGCTATGACGTATTTTATTAGCTAAATCATATACATCAGTGTAACTAGCATAAAACGTTGTTCGATTTAAACCTGTTTCTTTACAAATATCTGTAACTGATATTTTGTTAATGCTTTTTTTAAGTAACATATTTATAAAGACTTTTTCAATTTTGGTTTGTGACTCGCGTCTTCGTTTATTGTTTTTTATATTCATAATATACCTTGTATAATATAAATACCTATGATTTATATTATATTTCCTTTTATTATTAACTCAACAATTATTATTAAATTGATGATTGAATTAAGTTGATACATATGTTATACTATAATTGTGATAAAAATGCAAGTTTTATTTTAATAAAATTTAAAAGGAGGATTTTATGAAAAAAAGTGATTTTGTGGCAATGATGTTAGGTACAATCTCATCTGTTTTATTCGCACTAGGAATGTGTATGACACTTTTACCAGAATGGAACTCATTTAAACCCGGAATAATTTTCGGGATTATTGGTCTCGCTCTCGGCTTAATTACTATTTTTGTGTGGCGAAAAATGGAACACAAAGCACCCATTAAATTAAGCACTAGACATATAGTCACTTCTGCTTTAGGGATTATTGGAGCATTAACATTGGGAATCGGTATGTGTTTTTGTATGGTATGGGAAAATATTATTTTAGGAACAATCATTGGTTTGATTGGAATACTTATATTGCTTGCACTTATACCACTTATAAAAGGAATTAAATAAAAAGCCTCTTAAGAGGCTTTTTATTTATATATTTGCCTCAGTTATTTAGCAAACATAATTTTTTCATTTTTAAACAATTTGGCCATTAACATTACTCCTAATAGAAAATAAATAAAATTACTTCCTATTATGACTAATAAATACGGAATTGTTAAATCACCAATTAAAATACCCTTCATTCCTAAACTTAAATTATAAATAGGAATCATATATTTCCAAATTTCTAAAGGAATACTCTCCATAAACATTGTTGAAACAGATACTACCATAGAAATAATATAAAAGGGCATTGAATAAGCAGTCGCTTCTTTAATTGTTTTCGCAAGTGTTGAAGCAATTAAGAACAATGTTACCGCAATCAAAGCTGTAGACATTATTAAAATAAACAATCCTATAAATGTTCCTGTACTAAATGTTGTAAAATTAGCCCCACCAAAAAGATCTTTTGCATTTGGCAAAGACAAGGCTACTCCTATAAAAGAGCCGATTGCCGAAATAATTGTTATAATTACAGCCGAAATAACCTTTCCTAAAACAATTTCATTTTTACTGATTGGAGCCATCATTAACGTAGAAATTGTTCCTCGTTCTTTTTCACCAGCAATCGCATCTGCTCCTACGGATAACCCTCCCGCAAAAACAAAAATAATCAAAAACATCGGTAAAATCATTCCTAACATTAAACTAGATTGTTCCTGCTCACCTGCTAGGTCAGTTATTAAATTATTAAAAATAGTTATATCCCCATATTTTTCTCTAACTTTCGCCTCTTCCAAAACTTTTAATAAGGTTGTAACTTTTTGGTATGCTACAGTAGACATTGTCGAGGTTGACAACATATAACAATTTACTTCTGGAGTCAAACTCTGTTGGTCCTGCATCCTATTTTCCAATAATAAATCAAAATCTTTATCAAATATTACATACGCATGGCATATTCCATTTTTTAAAGCATATTCTAACTCTGATATTTTTATTTCGCTTGATGAGTAGCGTTTAAATTCAGCATTAATATTCGAAGTATTACCAGAAGGGTATACTTCATTATAAATTGTTATTATTTCTTCAAAAGCATTTGGTGAATCTACTAAATATATAATACTTGATTGGGTAGTAGCTTTATCTACTTCGCTAGTTGCAAGTGTCCCCATTGTAGAATAAATAAGAAAAATCATAAGTCCTGGCAAGATAAACGTAGAAAAAATCAATCTGGGACTACGAAAAATTTTATCTAATTCTTTTTTTACAATATTTAAAATATAGTGCATTTAACATACCTCCTTCGAATATAGTTCAAAGAAGACATCTTCTAAATCATTACTATGGTATTGTTTTAAAACTTTTTCTAGTTCATCACAAACAATCATTTTACCATTAATAATGATTCCGATTCGATTGCACAATTTTTGGGCCAAACTCATTATATGAGTACTAATTATTACCGTTTTACCTTTTTTAGCTAAGTTTTGTAAATAATCTGTAACAGTTTTAGCAGTTAAAACATCTAAGCCGTTAGTAGGTTCATCAAAAATAATTATTTCGGGATTATGTACTAGTGATACAACAATTGAAACTTTTTGTTTCATTCCAGTAGATAAATCACCAATTTTTACTTCCGCAAACTTATCAACCCCAAATTCTAAGAATAGTTCTTTTTTTCTATTTTCAATTTCTTCATTTGATAAATCATAAAATTTTCCGAAATAAGCAAATGCGTAATTAGGCGTCATTTGTTCTTCTAGTTTTAATTCATTAGTTAAAAAACCAATTCGTTTCTTTACTTCAATATCTTCTTTAATATCATATCCTGCTATTTTTATATTTCCTTGATCTGGTTTAATTAGGGTAGAAATACAGCGTAAAGTTGTTGTCTTACCAGCACCATTAGGGCCAAGAAGTCCAAATACTTCTCCAGAATATGCCTCAAAACTCACATCCTCAACCGCTATTTTGATATTATCTTTAGCATGATCAATTCTCATTTGTTTTTTGGTTAGTTTAAAAGTTTTTCTTAAATGTTCAACTTTTATAGAACTATCCATCTTTATCACCTCTTTTTATTATTATCATTTATAGTAAATAATATTTAAAAAATGACATCTAAGCGATGCCACTTTTATTATCCTTTTAATTTTTCACGGACTTTCACTTCGATTTCTTTAATAAGATTAGGGTTGTTAACTAACATTTCTTTAATGTTATCACGGCCTTGTCCAAGACGCTCACCATTATAAGAGAACCAAGAACCACTCTTTTGTACTATATCCATATTAACAGCCATATCTAATACTTCACCTTCATAGGAAATACCTTTACCAAAAATCAATTCTACTTCAGCTACTTTAAATGGCGGAGCAACTTTGTTCTTAACCACTCTTATTTTAGTTAAATTACCGATTGCTTCTGTTCCTTGTTTTATTTGATCCACTCTTCTAATATCTAAACGAATTGTGGAATAAAATTTTAAAGCTCTCCCACCAGAAGTAGTTTCAGGGTTTCCAAACATTACTCCAACTTTTTCACGAATTTGATTAATAAAAATAGCTACAGTCTTTGTTTTATTAATAATTCCTGCAAGTTTTCGCATTGCCTGGCTCATAAGTCTAGCTTGAAGACCTACATGACTACTTCCCATATCTCCTTCAATTTCAGCTTGTGGAACAAGTGCGGCAACACTATCAATAACAATAATATCAATTGCATTACTTCTAACTAAAGCTTCAACAATTTCTAATGCTTGTTCCCCATTATCTGGTTGAGATAAAATCAAATTATCTGTATCTACCCCAAGGGCTTTAGCATATGTAGGGTCCAGAGCATGTTCAGCATCAACAAAAGCAGCATAACCTCCATTTTTTTGAGCCTCAGCAATGGCGTGTAAAGCAAATGTTGTCTTACCACTACTTTCAGGACCATATATTTCAATAATACGCCCCTTAGGATATCCTCCTACTCCTAATGCTACATCTAAGGCAATGGAACCAGTAGGAATAACTTCGATTGCTTCAATCGCTTTATCTCCTAATTTCATTACAGCCCCTTTACCATATTGTTTTTCTATCGCTTTAAATGTTTCAGCTAAGGCCTTTTCTTTATCTTCTACTGCCATATCAATTACTCCTTCTCATCTACAAGTACTTTTTTATTTTTAACAATATATTCAATTCCACTAATAATTGTCATTAACATTGTGGCATATAACACAACTAAAATAATTACTTCAATAACCACATTACCCATTAAACCAAATAATAATAATAATATAATACTCAAAAATTGTAAATTAGTTTTTATTTTACCAAGCCAACCTGCCGCGATATTAATATTTTGGCTAGCAGCAATGACCCTAAACCCAGTAACTATAAATTCTCTTGCAAAAATAAGCGTTACCATCCAGCCATCAAGAGCATTGTTTTGTCCCAACAAAATGATATAAAGAGCTAATACCACAATTTTATCAGCTAGTGGATCAGCAAATTTTCCAAAATTAGTAACAATATTTTGTTTTCTTGCAATGTACCCATCTAAGAAATCACTAAATGCACAAATTAAGAAAATGATTAACAAGATAAAATTCCCAATTGTTAAGAATTTTGTATCAAACATATATTGTTCTTGTAAAAAAGTAAGTTCTCCAATTACCATAACAATAGGAATCATTAAAACTCTAAATAATGTTATTTTATTAGGTAAGTTCATACAACCTTCCTCCTTATATATATTGTACCATATTTTGCATTAAAAATCTACTGAATTAAATGATTTCTTTATAAATATCTAAGAGTTCTTCAACCTTTAAAATTTTTGGTACTGGATACATTGGATGTGCTTCTTTAAGACATCTTTTAACCATTTTTTCTAAGTCTCTTTCTTGGATCTTTTCTATTTTTCTAGGAATACCAATTTTTTTATTTAAGTTATATATTTCTTGAATTATAAATTCTCTTTTTTGATCGTCAGAACATTTTCCTTCATATCCTAATTCACGATATAAAATAGCCATATCTTTATTAATAGAAGAATCATATTTTTTTAATACTTCTGGTAGTATTACCGCATTAGCTAACCCATGAGGAGTATTATAGAAACCACTTAGTTGATGAGCTAAAGCATGGACATATCCTACAAATCCTCTAGTAAAAGCAATCCCTGCTATATAAGATGCCTCTTGCATTTCTGTTCGAGCTTCCAAATTGGATGGTTCCTTAACTACCTTTTCTAAATTAATCCAAATCTTTTTAATAGCTTCTAAACTAAGTCTTTTCGTTTCTTTGGTGTTAGCTTTTCCTATATAGCATTCTAAAGCATGAGTTAAAGCATCCATTCCCGTAGTCGCACTAACAAAAGGTGGCAAATTGATTGTAAGTAATGGATCTAAAATAACCATCTTAGGAATCAGCTTTAAAGAAGTAATAGCATATTTAAGCTGACTTTCTTCATCTGTTACTACCCCAACAATAGTTGCCTCACTCCCTGATCCGGAAGTTGTTGGTATAGCAACTAAATAAGGAAGAGGTTTCTTCACTTTAAAATACCCTTTCATTTGTTTTAAACTTTTTTGCGAATTAGCATATCTTGCTCCTAAAAGTTTAGCAGTATCCATTACTGAACCACCACCAATAGCAACAATAGCATCACATTGACTTAACTTAAATATTTCTAAGGCCTTTTCAACACTAACAATCGTCGGATTACTTACTACTTCATTGAATATTTGACAATTTAAATTTATTGTTTCAATTTCTTCAATTAATTCATCACATAATCCTAAAGAATATATATGAGGATCAGTAATTATAAATATTTTTTTAAAACCTTTATGCTTTAAAATCTTCGGTACCTCTTTTAGAGAATGAGTTCCCCTTATTACTTCTGCTGATTCCCACTTAATCAATTTAATTCCTATTTTTAAAAAGAATTGTATTATTCTTAACGTTATTTTCTTTATCATAAAAATATCACCGATTATATTTTACTAAATATACTTAGTTATTTCAATTAAAAAGCCAAAGTTTCAACACTTTGACATTTTTTCTAAAATTAAACTATTTTTTCTAAAAGTTTGGTTAATAAAGCATTGAGTTTTTCATCTATTTTGACAGCTACCTTACTTATTATATTCCCTTCAACAGATGTCTGTTTAGTTTCATAATCATTATTAGGAGTAGTAATCTCTTGTTCAAATTCATTTTTGACTTCTTCAAAATAATTACTACTACCAATACTATTTTGAGTTCCAATTATAATTCCAATTAAGAATACTACAATAATCAATAAAATTGTTCTTTTTTTGATTCTCATAAAGACTCCTATATTCTAAAAAAAATAAAATATTCTAAACATCTAATAATAAAACTTATTAAAGATGATATTTGAAGATTAGGTATATATCTTAAAAGAATATATATTCCTGCATCTTTCGTTAGTATTATAAAATTATCAAAAGTAATTAGTAAATTATTAAGGGCTGATATAACCCCTATCATATTTATTATTCGTTTACTCATACTTAATTATATTAATTCATATAATTAAATATTCCGATTTAAGTAACTTTCTTTTAAACTATCATGAAGGGTAATATTAATAGCCATAGCGATGATTTTAGATAAATCTTCTACATCGGCATCAATTTCTTTAGGAGTAACAATCATATTATAGCCGTTTGGGGTTAGAACATCTTCAATTAACGATTTTATTTGATATTCTGGCAAAATGCCGACCTGACCCATTAAATGTTTTTTAATTTCATTTGAGGCCTCTTCTACTTGAGCATAGTCTATTGGGGTTGCACTTAAACTAAGATTATTAGCTGGTCTTTCATTTTTCTCTACTTTATGATTTAAATATTTAATAATATAATCAATACTATCAGAAACAATTGTTGCCGCATCTACAACTGTTGGCACCCCTATCGCAATAACTGGAATACCTAATGTATCAAAACTTAATTCTTTTCTTTTGTTACCAACCCCTGAACCTGGACTAATTCCCGTATCAGTTATTTGAATAGTTTTATTGACTCTCGCAATGCTTGCTGAGGCTAAAGCGTCAACTATAATGACATAGTCTACTTTTATTTTATCAATTACTGACTGAATGATATCAAAAGTTTCAATTCCTGTTGAACCCATTACCCCAGGACTTAAACCACTTACTTCACTATATCCTACATTAACTGTATCTAATTCAAATAAATGCCTAGTTACTACTACATTGTCTAAAGCGTATGGTCCTAAACTATCTGGTGTTACATTAATATTCCCCAAACCAATTACTAAACATTTTTTATTTTTTAACTGTTTTTTAGTTATTAATTCTGATAATATTTCCATTAAGGCTACTTCTATTTCCATGCAACTTTTAGTATCATGAAAATTAGTGTTACTGATATCAACTGCATAGTATACCCCTGATTTTTTATGAATTTTTTTCTCATCATCTTTGTCAATAATTGTTTTGGTTATTTTAATTTTATCTTTAACATATTCTTGAGTTTGAGTATTACATATATTTTCTTGACATCTAACTGTAGCCTCACACGCTAAATCCGTCCTAAAACTTGGAAATTTTGTTTGATTTTCATTCATAAATATTTATCACCTCGATATATTTTTAACCATTTTTATTTTTTTATAAGTATTTTAACCCATTTTTTTTCAAAAGATAAATATTTTTTAAATATTTATCTTTTTTACTTGTTTTTTTTAACTATTTATGGTACAATATATATGTTAAAATCTTCGGAGGTGGAATAATGGCTAATATCAAACAACAAAAGAAACGTGATATCACTAATAACAAGAAGAGATTATTAAACGCTTCTTTCAATTCATCATTAAAAACTGCAGTTAAAAATTTCCACGTAGCAGTTGAAGCTGGTGAAAAAGCGAAAGCACAAGAAGCATATAATTTTGCATGTAAAAAACTTGACAAAGCTGTATCAAAAGGAATTCATCATAAAAATTATACAAGTCGTCAAAAATCACGTTTATCAAAAGCTTTAAACCAAATGGCTTAATAGTGTAGCGAAGAAATTTTATTTCTTTCTTCACATTGAACCGTACATTTTTTTGGATACGGTTCATCAAAATTATATTTATAATTTATAGTATTTAAGGAGATGGACCGTAATTGGTCTATCTCCTTTTATTATTACTAGAATATTGAGTAATAAAACGCATTCTATATCAACCTTATTGTCCCAAATGTCTTCTTGTATCATTAATTTTTACTAATATGTCATACATAAAAACATTAGGAACAAATCCTAATGTTTTTTCACTTTTATAGTTTAATAGGCAGTATCCCTTGAGGTTCTAATTCTCCTTTAAAGTACTTAATAACCGTTTTTATTGAATTAGGCGTATATTCATATAAACACATATAGTTTTCTAATCCAACATATTTATGATAATCAAAAGGGCCTTTTAAAGATATGACATATGTTTTATTGTTTTGAATAATTTCATTTATTAAAGACACTTGCCATGGCAGTACATTAGCATTATAACTAAAAACAATAACTTGATCATAATTTTTAAGACTATTTAAAATTTTTTCTTTAAATGCCTCTTCACTTGTCATTTCCCAAATATCAAGTTCTTTAAAATTAGCTTTCATCACTCCCGCAAGATTTCTCTCATCAAATTCATCTTCAATAATGGTCTTAGCTGTGGCAACTGGTGCTAAAACTAAAGTTTTACTAGTCAATTTTGGTTTTTCTCCTAAAACATACGTTAAAGATTGATCAACGATCTCTGCTGCTCGTTGTTTATTTTCTTCACTAAATACTATATCAGTATTGTAGAAATACTGTTTTAAATAAGGCAAAGTCGCTTCTTTAGCTTTCAAAATTCTTTCTACATGAGCATCAAGTTCCGCTTCTGGAAGGGTGCCATTTAAAACTGCTTCTTCAATCAACTCCAAAGCTCGTATTTGACGTTCTAAAGTATGACAAATACAAAGTAAATCAGCTCCCGCCATTACAGCTTTTAATGCCCCTTCACTTGTTCCAAAATTATCAGCAATAGCTTTCATCTCTAAACAATCCGTAATAATTAATCCTTGATACCCTAATTCTTCTCGTAAAATACCGGTTAATACTTTTTTAGATAAAGTCACAGGAACACTATCATAGGCTGGAAATAAGATATGGGCACTCATAATGGCAGGCACATTAAGATTATCCATAAATGGTTTCATTTCTACTTTATGAATACGTTTAGTATCATGATTAATCGTTGGAAGCCCTAAATGAGAATCAACAGCAGCATCACCATGGCCAGGAAAGTGTTTAGCACAAGGAAGAACCCCATATTCTAAAGAACCTTTAATAAAATTTTCCCCCATTTTACTAACTCTTACAGGATCATCCGAATAAGAACGAACATTAATAACAGGATTATTAGGATTATTATTAACATCTAAACTAGGTGCTAAATTCAAATTCATTCCTAATTGAATCATATCATAAGCTAACATACGTCCTGTATCAAATGCCGCTTTCTCTGATACTGCACTACAAGTCATTGGTCCTGCTGCGAATGTTACATCTTTCATCATTCTAGTTACTAGTCCCCCTTCTTGATCTATCGAAATGAAAGGGATAATACCAGTATGTTTTAATACTTCTTCATGAATTTTTTTAGTCAAGGCTCGCATTTGTTTGGCATTTTCAAAATTACGAGTGAATAAAATTACATTTCCGACATGGTATTCCTCAATTAAAGTCTTTAATTGTTCATCATATTCATAAGAATGAAAACCTGGCAAAATTAATTGCCCTATTTTTTCTTTTAATGTCATTTCTTTTATATTTTTCATTATAAACTCTCCAATAATTTAAATAATAATCCTAAACATCCTATTAATAGTGAATATACTAACATTAGAATAGTAAAAACTTTTTCCATAATTAATTTTCCTTTTTTAGGAAGTTTTTTATTTATCTGTCCTAAATAAATTAATTCTATAATCTCTAGAGGAACAAAAACTAAAATCCAAAAAATATCTATCTTTAAATGAATTCCCAGCATTACCGTCAACATAAATGTTGAGACTAAATATAAAAGAGAATTACTTGCTTTATTTCTGGCTTTTATTTTACTAATATATTGACTTCCTTCGGGATAATAATCATAAAATCCTTCTTCTAATTCACTTTTTTTAATTTTGATATCATTATAAATAATAGCATTATTTAAGACTTTTGTTTTAAAAGCTATTCCTTGTTCACCTAATGCTTCTTTGTCTAATAAATACATTCGGTTATATTTGGTTGTAACACTGTACATATCATCAGTTTCATTTAATATCTTAATGTCTTGATAATCAATTGTTGATGAAATATAAACTTTTTCATATTGTTCTTCCATTTTCAAATAGTCATCATATAAAGTAACTTTAACGTAACCCGTTAACAAATCTTTTCTTGCTATTTTAGTCGTATAATAATTAATCATTGTAACCAGTGCTAGTATTATGGCAATAATCATCATTAATACTGACAAAAACAGAAAGAAACGAAAAAATAATAACCCCATAATTAATGATACAAAACTTAGTAAAAAGCTATTAAAAGATAAAATACTGTATTTTCTAAATTCACTAGTAATCATTTTATTGATTTTATCTTCTTGATAATTAAAAGTTATCGGCATTATTTCTTCTTCATTTAGTATAATAGTTTCTTCCCCGTATATTTCATTTTGATTTCCTAATTCACTCATAAACTCTCCTATAAACTAAGCAATAATAGCTCAATACCCAAATTTTTATCTATTTGTCCACTCTTAATTTCATAATCTAATTTAGATAATTTTAAAACATATTCTTCTAAAATCTCAATTTCAAAGTTTTTCGCATCATTCACTAAATAATATGCCCGACCATTACTGATTTTAAACAAATTAGCTATTTCTCCTTGTTTATATCCTTCTTTTAAAAGCTTATTCGTTGAAAGTAAATCTACAAAAGTAGCAGAAATCATCGCTAAAACCCCCATTATATCTTGGGTGTTGTGGGCTAAAGACTGATAAATTTTCATAACTTCTTTTTGATCTTTCTTAACTATTGCTTTTATTAATAAAAATACCGCATCATCTAAATCAGGTATTACTAATTCTTTAACATCTTCTTCACTTACTTTACCACCAGGTCCTACATAGTTTGCTAATTTTTTGATTTCTTGTTCCATACGAACAGAATTCTTTTTGACATATTCAATTAACAAAACTAAAGCATCTTCTTTGATTTCAACATTATTTAAAACAAAACTTCTTTTAACCCATGCCTTATATTCGATTGGTTCTAACTCTTGAGTATCCACAATATAAGCATATTTTTTAAGTGCTTTTACAACTTCTAAATCGTTATCTAAGGTATATCCAACCGCATCAATCATTAATACGGTTGTTTCTACAGGATTTTTCAAATAATTAATAATAGTTGTCGGATCATGTTTAATAGGAGATACTTCTTTAGTTAAAAATCTTGGATTTTTGACAATAATTACTTTAGTATCCGCTAAAAAAGGAATAGTAATTGCATCTGATATAA
Source organism: uncultured Staphylococcaceae bacterium (assembly GCA_964384805.1). Lineage (GTDB taxonomy): Bacteria > Bacillota_I > Bacilli_A > ML615J-28 > CAG-313 > HGM10611. The sequence goes on from CAYLLO010000007.1 coordinate 22,946, forward strand.
TTTCTTGAATGCTAATAAAATCAGCATCATATCTAGTAATACTTGTTCTACTTTCCTCAAAAGAAGATAAGATACGTTCCATCTTAGTACGATTCCGAACCTCTTCGGTTCCTGTAAACAAATAGATTTCTTCTATAGCCATACTTTTATACCTCTATTCTATCTTACATTATTATATCAAATTAATTATTTTTTTAAAAAGAAAATGATTATATTTAATTTAAACTTTCTTAAACTTTTTCTGATAAAAGGCTTTTTGGTAAATAATTGTCTTTTCATAACCTGTTACACAATAACCATAAGACTTAAGTCGATTGGTTACAATTGACGATGGAAAATCAAAAATATTGTGATATCCATTCATAATGATTGCTGTCTGAAAATTTACCTTTTCTAAAAACTCATCTGTAGTAGAAGTTTTAGAGCCATGATGAGCTATTTTCAATAGTTCACATTCAATCACTTCATCTACTTCAATTTTTCTTTCTCCTAAACTTTCTATATCTCCAGTAAATAAAATCCTAAAACGAGACATTGAAAGTAAGAATACTAAACTATTATTATTAACATCACCTAAATTAACACTAGGACCTTGACATTTAAAAGATAAATCATAATACTGAAAATAATCTTTGGCTTTTAAATAATATATCTTTAATTTTGGATTATATCTTTGATAATAACTAAAAATATCTCTTTGTTCATAATAATTAGTTATAATATTTTTAACTTTAAGCTCTTTCATAATTATTTCTAATCCCCCAATATGATCACTATCTGAATGAGTAATAATCACATAATCTAGTTTTCTAATTCCCCGTTTATGAAAATATTGAAGAATAGTATTATTATCTTCATCAGTAATGTCTCCAGTATCAATTAACAGATTATATTGATTAAAAGCTTTATGAATGAGAGTTGCCTCACCATTAGGCAAATCAAAAAAGACTATTTGATCATATATATTTAAAGATCCATAATTTAACCATATACTTATATAAATTATTAATAGATAAATAATCCCTCGTTTATAGGTTTTATTTTCTAGGGCTTTAAAAAAGAAATAAATAAAAACAAAAAACAGTATCAAATATTCAATGTTGACTTTTGGTAAAGTTATATAGAGAGAAATCTTTTCTGTAAAAATAACTAGCTTTTCAAAACATTCAATCAATAATTCATAAAAATTATTTATAAAAGGGAAAAAACTAGCAATTAATGAAAATGGTAAAAAAATATATGAAACAAAAGGAACAAATATCATATTAAAAATAACACTTAAAAGATTAATTTGATTACTGAAATCATAAGATAATGGGAGACCGATAATTTGACAATAAATACTCATTTTTATTAAACTTTCTAAATATTTTTTACTTTTCAAAATTTTACTACCTATAATAAGGGCATAAGTTAGACCAAAACTTAAAATAAAACTACTATTAAAAAGATAATAAGGATTATACATTAAAGATATAATAGTCACAATAGATAGAATATCTAATGCCTCTAAATGTAATTTATAATATTTATTAGCTTCTTTCAGCATAAAACTTACCACAACTCTAATAACTGATATCATAAAATTGGTTATAAAGGTATAAAAGATTAAGAAAATTGTTATTAAAATCATTTTTGTTAGGTTATTTTTTAATACTCTTTTAAGTACTTTTTCTATAATACCAATTAGTAAAACAACATGAAGTCCTGATACAACAAACAAATGGCTAATACCTAACCGATTAATACTTTTTAAAATATCATTATCTAGGGCAGCTTTATTACCCAAAACTAAAGTTTTTAAATAAGCAGCTGAACATGGTGAAAAACACTGATCATAATAACGACATAAAATATTTTGAAAACTTGAGCAAACTATTTTCTTTCCTATTTTAGAGACTTGAGGATTAATAATTTTTCCCCCGATATCTTGATATTGACAATATTGTTGATAATTAAATAATAAAGGCACATGATTATCATCAATATCTATAAATTCACCATTAATAATTAAAATATCTCCCACTTCATAATATTGTTCTGTATTTATTTGATATTTTAAATCATTTCCTAAAACTAATAATTGATACTCCTTTTCCATCTTTTTACTTTCTACTACCACCATTTTGACCGTTTTTTCGCCTAATAAGCGATTTTTAAATCTAACTTCTTTAATTACTAACCCTAAAATAAAAAAACTCATAACGATTAATGTAAATTTAAATAATTTAGTATTGTTCTTATATATATAAGCTAAATAGAAAACTAATAGTAATATAAATAACCAATTATTAAAGACATAGATTAAACCTAACAAAACAAGTCCTAAAACAATAAAATGATAATTATGTATTAAATTATTATACAGTAATGTCGTCTTTAATTTTAGAAAAAACTTCTTCACCTATTCCCCTTACCTTTTTAATATCTTCAATTGATGAAAATGCCATTATTTGACGATACTCAACTATTGCTTTAGCCTTAGCTTCTCCAATGCCATTTAGAGTCATCAATTCTTCCATAGTTGCATTATTAATATTCACTAGTAGTGAAATATCACTATGATGGTTTTTATAAGGTATACTAATAGAACTATTGCTATTAAAGGTTTGAACCAAATTGATTTGTTCTTTATCAGCCTCACTTAATAATCCCCCTGCTAAATTTAAGACCTCATATAGCATTACCCCTTTTTGAGCAGTGTATAGCCCAGGAAATTTAACTGCTCCTTTTATTTCAATAACAATTTCTGATAAAGGTGCCTTTTCTTCTGGTTGCGTTATAATTATATCAGTTGAATTAGTACATCCCATCACACTAAACAAGAAAAAGAAAATCATTATTTTTTTCATAATTAGTCCCTCCTATTTAAATAATACGATAGATTTAATTATTTTTCTTTTACTAAAATAAATAAAAAAGATGTGAAAATCCACATCTTTTTTTAAAATTATTCGATATTTTTCATTAATATTTCATATTTTTCTGTATCTGCACTATTAGTAAACTTAATAGTTCCAACCTTCATTAGTGCTTCACGTTCCGCAATTAAGGCATCTGCTATCGCATCATCACTCATAAAGAGGTCTAAAGCAACTTTATAATAGGCCTCAATAGCCGCTTTTTCTTTAGTTGATACAGATAATTCCAATTCTTCATCGCTCTTTTCATCATCTTCTTTATTAACAATTAGATAACGATCGATTAATTCTTCAGTTGGTAAAACTTGTTGAGTTGTTGTATTGTTAACTACATAAGTATAATCATTAGCTGCAGTAACAATAACTTTAGAAATTGCGGTATCAGTTGTATAGAAATCACTAATTAATTCATTAGTAAAGTTAATTGATTTAATTGTACTTGTAAACTTAGTACCAGCGACTTTACCATCTTTTACTTGATTCCATAATTCTTTTAAAACTAATCCAAGTTCTTCATTAGTTTCGGTTTTAGAAGAATAAGTTGTTACAGTAGAAATAGTAACTTCAATTCCTTGTCGTTTTAATTCAGCATATGTCGTAGTTCCGACAACTGTTGAATCATTTATTGATGCTAGGTTATATTGTTTAACTAATGTTGCTAAACGTTCAGCATATGTTTTTCCACTTACATTTGTATTATTAGCTTCTTCTAATAAATAATCAACAAATAGTTTACCATATACTTCAGCTGTTTCTGTTAAATCATCTGCTGTACCATTGTGATCTAAATCAGTAAATACCCTAATTGAATAAGCACTTACGCTATAAAAATCATCAACAATCTTTTGCATTTGATATTGAATAGTATTTTCAGCAGCATCGGTATATTTAGCAATTTCTGAAATATAATCTGCTCTTGTTATTTCCCCAGCTAACAATTTTGAGAATAATGAACTAATTAATTTACTTTCATCATTAGAGAAAACATATTGTGATTCTCCGAATTTATCTAAAGATTCATCATAAATGTCCCCTAAAGCAATTAATTCCATTTCATTTAAAACTCCAAAACGATCTCGTAAGAAGTTTTCCCAACCATATCCTTTTGGATATCCAACTGAGGCAAAAGTACCTGCTTCTAATTCTTCTTTGTATGGCGCAATTTCTTCTTCATATAAAGCATCATAAGCTTCTTGATCTAAAATTTCACCAGTTACAATATTAAATACTTTATTAAATTCATTACTTAAAGCAATGTATTGACTAATAAAACCAATTCCAGTTGTTACACCATATCTTTCAGCCATTTCATCATAGATTTGATCTGCTGAGATAGATACCGTTTGACCATCAACAGTTAAAGTAGCAATATTCTTATTTGAAGTTAAATCTGTTTTTGAATAATCTGCTTCTAATGATAAAGATTCATAAATTGAAGTATAGTCATCAGCATATAAAATCTCTAATCCACGATCATAAATTACTAAATCATTAGCCAAACGATTTTCATATAAATAATATTCAACTAACGCAGAAGTTAATTTATTTTCAATTAATTGATTTTCTAAGGCTGTATCGGTTAATTCTACATCTTCAGTAGTTGCTTCTTCTAATTCAATAGCTAGGAAATATTTAGTTAAATATTTGTTAGGAGCTAATGTATAAGAAGCTACTAAACTATCTGTGGTTAAACTTTCAAATACTTTTTTAGCAATTACACTACTAACTTTAGATAATTCGGTATAAGTATATTGGAAGTTATTATAACCATTAGCATTTTCTTCTAAAGACCAAACATATTTACCATCTTTAAGGGTATATGCATTTTCTTTTATTGAGCAACCTAAGTGACCATATAAAATGTTATACATTTTAATAAAAGCATCATAAACTTCTGTTTGGGTTAATAATTTACCTGCTGATTTATTACCTTTATCATCAATCACTAATTGATGCCATCCACGATAATCAGCAACATCAGTATAAATCCCTACTTCTTCCATTAAGGCTTTAGCCTCAAGTTCACTACGGAAAGTTAATAAAATAATTGTTGATTCATCAGGATAAACGGTAGCCATGGCATTTTTAATTTCTGTTTCAGTAAAATATTCTTCTTGAGTTACATTGCCATCATCATCAGTGATGGGTTCAAATTCAGCAATTTCTTTTTTCACTTCTCTTGAAGCATAAACATAACGACGATATTCAAGTTTTAATCCTGTTTCAATTGCTTCATCAGTATAATATCCTTGTAAAACTTGACTTTTTTTATAACTTTTCTCAGCTTCACTTTTTTCTTCAGCATCTAATGATTCAACATCTTCGGTTCCATAAATACGACTATTACGATAATCTTCGTAAGCAGCTAATTCTGCAGCAGTTAAATCAGCAAATTTAGGAAGTAACATATCATCAATTAAGTCATTTATAACAGTTACTCCATAACTTGATAAGTTACGATAATAAACTTGTTCTTTAGTAACTTTATAATCGCCAATAGTTAAGTAAACTTCATTAGGATTAGTAATTTTGGGAGTTTCATTAGGATACTTATATTTACCTTTACATCCAGTTAATGTTAAAACTCCTAAAAAAGCCATCATTATTAATAATAAATTTTTAATGTTCTTTTTCATTATAACACCTATTCATTTTCTTCAGCAATTTGTTTTTCTAAATTAGCTCGAACAATTGCTTCTACTTCTAAATAATAATCTTTATCAGCGGTATTAGCAAAGACATATTTATCGGTTTTAACCGCGGTTTCTCTTATATAAGAGAATGATAAATCCATTTTATGATCATCTTCTAAAGATTCAATTGCTGGAACATAGTATTCTTCGATTGCAGCTTCTAAATCTTCATCTAATTCGTAATCAGCATCAAATCCTAATTCTTTTAAGATTTCTTCTTTTTCATCTTCAAAGGTATCTTCTTGCATTTCTAAATATAACTTATAAACATTTTCAGTTAATAACGCAAGTTGAGAATCACGTAATTCTTCATATCCTAAAGTTTTATCTGGATTTTCAGTAGCATATACTCGATCAGCAGCTTTTGATACCGCAATCTTATGATATCCATAAGAAGTAACAAATGAACCATCTACTTTATATGGAGCATCAAATTCAACACCAGTTCTACCTTCAAGTTCAATTTCATGGTAAACTTCAGCCATCTTATCTAAGAACTCTTGAACTAAAGAAGATTCATTAGTATAATCTTGGGCAGCCTCAACTTTAGCTTTTAAACCATTTTTCTTATAAATTCCCCAAGTTTCATCATTGTATGTGGCTTCATTATATTCCTCAACAACCGCAACTAATTGATTATATAAACCATCTTCTCCGGTTTTTGGTGCCACTTGATAAATTTTTTCAATTAATTCTTGAGCTAATTCTTCTTGTTTAGCACTCCAAAATTCATTTGTTTTTTCTTCATCTAATTCATAACTATCAGGTGAACCATCATGATTATAGTCGGTATATACAAGAACATTAATAACTGTTAAAGCATAATAATCTTCTTCCCAAATTTTCTTCATTTCATTTAAGACATTTTCATATGCATATGTTGTTTCATAATATTTTTTGTAGGCATCTTCCATTCCTGCCATATTTAATACTAATTCATATTCATTGTCCATTCTTAAATAATCATGTAAGAAATTATTCCATCCATAATCAGCACTAAATCCACTTGAAGCATAGTATCCTGCATTGAAATAGTATTTAATATTTTTAATACTAGTAGAAACTGCTTCTTTAAAGGCTTCCTTATCATAAATCTCACCAGTTACATGGTTGTATAATTCATTAAATTCCGGATTACTTAAGACATAGTAACTAGACATTAGGGATAAAGCAATTTGAGGTCCATGAGTTTCATTTAATAATTCATAGAACTCTTGAGCAGTTACTTCATCAGTTCCTAATTTGAAAGCAATAGTTTTACTATTTTTCTTATTAACAGAATATTCAGGGTAGTCTTCGATTTTTAATGTTGTTCCATATAAATAATCCCAAGCAGCCTTATACATTGCTTCTAAGAAATTATCATAAATTACAAAATCATTTTCAGCACGTAATTCTAACAACATTTGTGTAATTATATCATCACTAAACTTTTCTTCAACTAAATAAGCTGTGATTTCCGCTAATAATTCTTCGCTTGGAGCAGTTAAATCTTCATCAACTTCATCATCAAAATCATATTCTAATTTAGCTGCTTCATATTTTTCTAAAAGGGCTGCTAAAAAATAAGTATTTCCGCCACTATAAGCAATAGGTTTTTGTGTATATGAATCTTTAAAATAATTATTTTCTCCAATCTTCAAAGTAGTGAAAAGATAAGTATTTAAAGTTGAATTAATAGCTGATGCTTCAGCACTAGTATAAGTTAATTTGCAGTTGGCATTCTTTTTTTCTTCTTCAACGTTACCAATAATTTCAATGAACTTTTTAGTAACTTTAGTTGTATCATCATCAACAACTTCATTAACTTCTCTTTCAACAACTTCATAATGAACATCTTCTACTAAAATATTATATTTTGGATCTAATTTACCATTTTCATCATAGTATTGAGAAACATCTCCACCTTTAAAGAAGGCATTCATAAAGTTATACATATCAACAAAAATTTGTTGAATTTCTAATTCTGTGAAATAAATCGGCTTTTCAACACTTGTAGTACCTAAAGCTTTAATGTTATTTTCAAGCTCAGCAATTTCTTCATTAATGTTATCTTTTTCACTTTGATTAGAAGTTGTTTCTAATTGTTCTTTTAACGTTGCAATTTTATCATTCCAGATAATTCGTTGGGCTTCTTTTTCTTTATTAATCCAGTTATTACTTGTAGATAAAGATGAAGTATCTACCCCGTATAATTCTAGAATAGCTAATGCTTCAGCCTCACTATCAAAAGTAACTACGATAGCTTCTACAGAATCATTATATTTAGCACTATTCATCTCTAAATATGCACTTTCTAAAGTTTCAGCATCATAAGGATTTTCTTTAACCCATTCTTTATACGCTTCTTTAGCATAAGCCGTACGACGATATTCTAAATCAAAATAGGCATTTATTGCTTCTTCATTTTTATAACCAGCAATTTTTAAGGTAGTTTCGTAGTCAGCTAATAATTCTTCTTTTTCTGATGCAGTTAACTCTTCATAGTCTTCACCATAAATTAATTTATTTTTAACCGCAAGATATTCTTCACTGTTACGATCTACTTTAATATCTTTTAATAAAATTTTATCAACGTATGATACCATATCACTAACACCATAGTTATAACGTAAATTAACATACATTTTTTCATTTGTGATTACGTATCCATCTAATTTTAAATATGCTTCATTAGGATTATTAACGCTAGCATTAAAATCCGGTTTTGAAACAATACTGATTGTTAAGGTAATTAAAGCAATTAAAACTAATCCTATTAAAACCGGAAAAGCAACCTTTAAAGCTTTCTTACCATTCATTGTTTTTTCATTCATGATTTTTTCTCCTTTTTGAACTTTTTTATTTATGTCAAAAATACAACACTATTATAATACCAAATTTCTTTAAAAAAATCAAATATAATAACAACTTTTTAACTATTATTCACATATTTTTCACACTAAAAACTTTTTTCTAAACTAAAAAAGAAATTTTGCGTTTTTTTTGGGCCAAAATAATTACTTTTTTTGCACTTTATACGTAGTATAAAATAGGAAGGAGGAATATTATGAATCAAAATCGCCAAGAATACGGCTACGCATTCATTCTAGTTTTATTCATTTTATTAGTTATCATCGGTGCATGTTGGGCCTTCTAATTATAATGTGAGATATATTATTTTATCTAAAAGAAAGCACTTGCTTTCTTTTTTTATTAATAGTTTAATTAGATTGTCAAAAAAAGCTCTTTGTGATATAATCATTAAGAGGTAAAAAATTATGCAGATTGTTGTACTTGCTAGTGGATCAAAAGGGAACGCAATATATATTGAAACCCAAAATGCGAAAGTATTATTTGATGCTGGTATTAGTATTAAAAAGATTAAAGAGCGTCTTATTAAACATAATATTTCTTTTAATAATTTAGATGCTATCTTTATTTCTCATGAACATACTGATCACACTAAATATATTGTACCCATTTTAGAAAAGACTAATGCGAAACTATTTATTAATCAATTAAGTTTTGAGCATTTAACCGCTATTGATAAATCAAAATTAGTCAATAAAGATGTAGTATTTATCGATAAAGAACGGAAATATTCGGTTAATAATATTATTGTTATCCCCATTGAATTAAGCCATGATTCACAAAATATTTTAGGTTTTTTAATTAAAGCCGAGACGCATAATATAGGCATCGTAACTGATACTGGTATTGTTCCTGAACGTTATTTTGGGTTATTGCGTAAAATGAATATTTTATTTTTAGAGTCTAATCACGACATCGATATGCTTTTAAATAGTAATCGTCCATGGCACTTAAAACAACGTATTTTATCTCCTCGTGGGCACTTATCTAACGATGATTGTGCTAATATTCTAGCTAAAGTAATTAGTCCCGAAACTAAGTGTATCATCTTATCTCACTTAAGTGAAGAATGTAATGATCCTGCTATTGCTTATGATTCAGCTTTTCAAGTTCTAGCAGGTACCAACATTAAATTATTAGTAGCTAGTGAACACCAAGAAATTTCCATTTTGGAGGAACTTCCAGCATGATTAAGCTTGTATGTGTGGGAAAAATTAAAGAAAATTTCATTAAAGAAGGAATTAAGGAATATCAAAAAAGACTTTCAGCTTTTGAAAATTTTTCTTTAATTGAAGTGAAAGAAGTAAATTCTAAAACTCCAGCAGAAAACATGCGGCAAGAGGGAGAAAACATTTTAAACAAAATTGATGATGATGATTTTGTCATTACTTTAGAAATCGAAGGAAAAATGTTAGATAGTGTACAACTAGCCGAATTTCTTGATTCTAAAAAAACTTATGGCACATCTAAAATTACTTTTGTTATTGGTGGATCAAATGGATTAAGTAATGTGGTTAAAAAGCGCAGCAATTATGCTCTATCTTTTTCACAATTCACTTTTCCTCATCAACTTATGCGCCTAATTTTTTTAGAACAATTATATCGGGCCGAGACAATCATTAATCATCAAGAATATCACAAATAGAAAGAGGTATATTTATATGGACAATCTTTACAAAATCATTTTTATTTCAATTAATTTCATTTTTTTATTATCTTATATTATTAATTTTATTATTTCCCTAATTAGAGACATTAAATCAAAAAATAAATTTAAAAATAATGATTACTTAACCATTGATGGGACTATTATTAACATTCAAAAAACTAAAAAAATGATTCATGTTTTCATTGAATTCACTGGGCCAAATAACTTAATTCTTTTCAGTCAAGTTTATGATTTTACTCATGATGAATTTAATAAAAACCCCTATGAAATAGGTCAAAAAGTAAAACTCGCTTATAATGATGTTAGTAACACTAAAAAAATTCATAATTTTCCAATAATTATTGAAGGTTCTAAACCTAAAATTGATAAAGGGCCTTTATTTGCGAACGGAGCCCTAGTTGGTGTTGCAGGATACTTTAGTTTTTATATTTTATTTACTTGTTTAAACAATTGGGAAAAAGCTTTTAGTGAACTTTACTCTAGTGCTTATGTTTTAATTGTTTTAGTCATTTATTTTGTTTTGTTATCATATTTAATTGAAAGTTTATTTTCAATCCCTAAAAATGAGAATCAAAATTATCTAAAAATATATGGTAACACTACCAAAGCTCGTGTTATTACTTTTAAGCTTGGTGGTTCTAAAAACCAACGTGGTTATAAAGAATCTCGTATGACTATTGAGTATCGTAACCATTTAGGAGAATTAATCAAAACTAACCTTGCATCATATATGTATACCGAAACTCAAGAAGAATATATTGATATTGTATATGATCCCAAAAATGCCAAAAATGTTGTTTATTTAAAAAAATAGTATGAAAGAAAAAAAATTATTTAAACTTGTTTCCAAATATCAAGCCACTGGTGATCAACCAGAGGCTATTAATCGTTTAGTCAGTAATTTACAAAATAATGTTAAAGAACAAACTCTTTTAGGAGCAACAGGTACAGGTAAAACTTTTACAATTGCCAACGTTATTGAAAAAATTAATAAGCCAACTCTTATTCTTGCGCACAATAAAACTTTAGCTGGACAACTATATTCTGAATTGAAAGCCTTTTTTCCCAACAATCGTGTTGAATACTTTATTTCTTACTACGATTACTATCAACCAGAGGCCTACGTTCCGAGTAAAGATATGTACATTGAAAAAGATTCAAGTATTAATGATGAAATTGATCAAATGCGCCATGCCGCTACTTCTTCGATTTTAGAACGCGAAGATACCATTATTGTAGCCTCTGTTTCTTGTATTTATGGCATTGGCGATCCTGATGATTACAAAAATGGAATGTTAACTTTAAGAGTAGGAGAAATTTTAGAAAAAGATAGTCTATTAGAATCACTAGTAAAAATGCAATTTGTCAAAAATAATATTGAATTTGATCGGGGAACTTTTAGAACTAAAGGTGATAATGTTGATATTATCCCTACTTATGAAAAAAATGAAGGTATTAGAATTACTTTCTTTGATAATGAAATTGAAAAAATTTCCACTTTCGATGTTGTAACAGGAAAAATAATTAAATCTACAAATGTTATTTCCATCTTTCCAGCCACTCATTTTGTCATGAATGATGATAAAAAAGATGAAGCTATACAAAGAATCGAAAATGAATTAAAGACGCGTATTGAATATTTTAAACAAAATAATAAACCTTTAGAAGCAGAACGAATTGAACAACGTACCAAGTATGATTTAGAAATGATTAAAGAAATTGGTAGTTGTTCGGGAATTGAAAACTATTCACGTCATTTAAGTTTAAGAGCCGAAGGTGAAACTCCTAGTGTTTTAATTGACTTCTTTGAAGGAGACTATCTACTTGTTATTGATGAATCACACGTCACTATTCCTCAAATTCGAGGTATGTATAATGGGGACCGCAGTCGTAAACAAACTTTAGTCGATTATGGTTTTAGATTACCTAGCGCTTTAGACAATCGTCCTTTAAATTTTGAGGAATTTAATCGCAAAATAAACCAAGTAATATATGTAAGTGCCACTCCTGGTGACTACGAATTAGAGCGTTCTAGTGAGATTGTTGAACAAATTATTCGTCCAACTGGTCTTCTTGATCCTTTAATCGAAATTAGACCGATTCAAAACCAAATGGATAGTTTATTAAAAGATATTAAAGAACAAATCAAAAAGAATGAACGAACTCTTATTACTACTTTAACTATCAAAATGAGTGAAGATTTAACTAGTTACTTAAAAGAAATGGGAGTTAAAGTTGCATATCTTCATTCAGAAATTAAAGCTTTAGAAAGACTAGAAATCATTAGAAAATTAAGAAAAGGCCTATATGATTGTATTGTTGGAATTAATCTTCTACGGGAAGGATTAGATATTCCAGAAGTTAGTTTAATTTGCATTTTGGATGCTGATAAGGAAGGATTTTTACGGAGTGAACGTTCTTTGATTCAAACTATTGGGAGAGCCGCAAGAAATGCTAATGGTAAAGTAGTTATGTACGCCGATAATGTCACTGAATCTATGCAGAAGGCAATTACCGAAACTTATCGTAGACGTACAATTCAAGAAGAATACAATAAAAAACATGGTATTATTCCCCAAACTATTATTAAAGATATAGATGATAATGTGGGGGTTATCAATAAACCTAATGAAACAACTAATATTAATGTTGAAAAATTAGCAGCAATGTCTAAACTAGAAAAACGCAAACTTATTGAAAAATTAGAAGTTCAGATGAAAAAAGCCGCTTCTGAATTAAATTTTGAAGAAGCAATGATGTTAAGAGATGCCATTTTAGAAATTAAAGTGGATATGAGGTAAAATTTATGAATAAAAAAAAGAAAGTAATTATCGGTTTATCTGGCGGGGTTGATTCTAGCGTTGGAATTATAGAATTACAAAAACTTGGCTTTGAAGTAGAAGCAATGTTTATGCGTAACTGGGATTCAGCAACTAATAATGATATGTTAGGTAATCCTACCTTAAACAATGACATTTGTCCACAAGAAGTTGATTACAACGATGCTAAAAAGGTTGCGGAAAAGCTAGGCGTAACTCTTCACCGAATTGATTTTATTGAAGAATATTGGCAAATGGTATTTAAACATTTTATAGATGAATACGAAAAAGGCAGAACTCCTAATCCAGATATTCTTTGTAATAAAGAAATTAAATTTAAAGCCTTCTTAAATCACGCAATGAAACTTGGGGCTGATTACATTGCTATGGGACACTACGCTAGAGTTATTCACGATGGTGATAAGCACTATTTATTAAGAGGTGTTGATAAAAACAAAGACCAATCCTACTTCTTATGTCAATTAACAAGTGAACAATTATCTAAAAGTCTATTCCCTATAGGAGAATTAACTAAACCCGAGGTAAGAAAACTTGCGGAAGAATATAATTTAGCCACAGCTGATAAAAAAGATTCGACAGGTGTATGTTTTATTGGCGAAAGAAACTTTAAAGAATTTCTAAAAAATTATATTCCTGCCACTCCTGGCCAAATGATGACTAAAGATGGTCAAATTGTAGGTACCCATGATGGAGTAATGTATTACACCATTGGTCAACGCAAAGGATTAGGAATTGGGGGAGCTGGAGACGCATGGTTTGTTATCGGAAAAGACATTAAGAAAAACATTCTCTATGTCGGTCAAGGTAGTGATCAAGAATTATTATTTGCTAATCGAGTAATCATCAAAGACATTAACCTTATCAATGAACGTTTTACCGATGGTATGCATCTGACTGCCAAATTTCGATATCGACAACCTGATACCGATATTACGGTTAAATGGTTGGATGAAGATACTTTAGAAGTTACTTGCTTAACCCCTGTTAAGGCGATTACTCCTGGACAAGCATGTGTCTTCTATGATGGAGAATACTGTTTAGGTGGCGGTACAATTGATGAAGTATATATGAATGATATTAAACGAGAATACTAATAATGACATTTCAAGATATTTCTTGAAATGTTTTTACATAATAAGACATTTTTTTATTAAAATACGAATAAATAAGAATTATATATGCTATAATTATTATGTATTCGTATATGTAATACAAGAAGGAGATTAAATATGAAAGCAAAAGATTTTCGAAAACAAGCATATAAAGCTTTAGAAAACAAGTGGGGAACGGCGGTATTATCAATCTTAATTTTTAGTCTTATCATAGGTGCATTATCAGTTGTTTTTAATATGACTGGAATAGGTAGTACATTCCTCGTTAATATGATTATAGAGGGCCCTAGCCTTATAGTAACTTCACTCGTCGCAGGACCACTTCAATTAGGACTTGTTATGGTATGCATTAACATAATCCGAGGTAAAGAAACAACAATCGAAAACTTATTTGATGGATTTAAAAATTTCACTACTTCATTTACTTTATATTTAGTAAATAATATCTTTATTGCTTTATGGAGTTTATTATTAATTGTTCCAGGAATTATCAAAAATTATGCCTATTCTATGAGTTATTATATTTTAAATGATAATCCTAAAATGTCACAATCAGAAGCAAGAAAAGCTTCTATTGAAATGATGAAAGGACATAAATGGGAATTATTCTGTTTACAGTTTAGTTTCATTGGTTGGTATTTATTAAGTATTTTTACTTTTGGGATTCTTTCATTATGGGTATCAGCATATCTAAATGTTGCCACTGCAGCATTCTATGAAAACTTAAAAAAAGTTAACGCTCCAACAGTTAGTGAAGAAACTAATCCATTAAATGAAGAATATGATATCAATTATTCAAATTATGATTTTGATATAAATAATGATGCTAATTATTGTCCACATTGTCATAATAAAGTGAAAGATGACGCTATTTATTGTAATAATTGTGGGGAAAAATTACCAAAATAATTTTTAAAACTTGATACTTGCATGTTATTATGCAAGTATTTTTTATTGTATTTTGTTATCTTTTTTAACTATTATGATATAATAACTGAAGGTGATGTTATGAAAATTACAGGTACTATTTCTCGGGTAACCTATCATAATAAAAACAACGGTTATACCGTTGCCCTTTTAATGTTAAACAATGATGAATATTCAACAGTACACAAAAAAAATAAACTAACTAGTAATCAATTAACCATCGTAGGGTGTTTTGATCGTTTAGTATTACCAGAGGAAGAATATACCTTAGATGGTGATTTTACCAAAAATAATACTTATGGTTTACAATTCAAATTTGAATCATTTTTAAGAAAAAATGCTTATACTGAGGCTGGAGTTATTAATTATCTTTCAAGTGATATTTTCCCAGGAATTGGGTTAAAAACAGCGAAGATAATTGTTGAACATTTAGGCGTTGAAGCTATTGATAAAGTTTATCAAGATAAAACCGTTTTAAAAGGCATTGGCATTAACCCCCAAAAAATTGATGAGATTTATCAAGTTATTGTAGATAATAAAGCTAGCGAAGAAACAATCCTCTTCTTTTTAAATAATGGAATTTCTATGGATTTCTGTCATAAGATAGTTGCCAAACTCGGTAGTAATGCCATTGAAAAGGTCAAAGAAAACCCTTATTTATTAATGGAAAAAATTGAACGTTTTGGTTTTCTAAAAAACGATGTTTTTGCCTTAAGAATGGGATTAGATAAACGTTCTAAAATTCGACTTAGAGCGGTAACAACTTATGTTTTAAAAGATATCATTTACAATTCAGGAGATAGTTATTCGGATATTCATACTTTGTACCAAGGTGTTTTGAAATATCTACGTGATGATGAACCACTAGATAAAAAAGAGTATCTAACATTAATTGATGAAATGGTCAAGGATAAAATTATTTATCAAAATAATGCTGGTTGGATTTTTGATTATGATTTATATAATAACGAAATAGATTTAGCTAATAATATTATTAGCAGACTTTCTAATATTGATGCCTTAAATGATAAATTTACTGATAAACAAATTGAAAAAGCATATACAAAAAGTATTAAAGAATCACAAATTGAACTTAATAATTTACAAAAAACTGCTGTTAAAGCCGCCTTTAAAGAACCTATTTGTATTATTACTGGGGGACCTGGAACTGGAAAAACAACAATTGCTAAAACAATTATTAATATGTATACGCATTTAATGGAAGACAATTCTACAGTTATTGAAGCCATCGCATTACTTGCTCCAACTGGAAGAGCTGCTAAAAGATTGAAGGAAGTAACAAAAATAAATGCCCAAACAATTCACAAATATTTAGGCTATATCGGAGAAGGTCATTTCACAATTAGTAGTGATTCCCCCACTGAAGAACGCCTGATTTTGATTGATGAGGCCTCTATGATGGACTTACCTCTTGCCAGTAGGTTATTTACTTCTTTAAATAAAGGAGCTAGAATTATTATTTTTGGAGATGTTGACCAATTACCATCAGTAGGTCCTGGTCAAGTCTTAAAAGATTTAATTGATACAAAAGAAATTAAAACCATAAGACTTACTAAAATTCACAGACAAGCCGAAAATTCTAAAATAATCACAATAGCTCATAGTATCAATGAGGGAATTCTTCCTGAAGATTTAATGACAAAATACAGTGATCGGACCTTTATTCCTACCGATAATAGTCATTTAATCAATTTAATTGTAGAGTACATTAAGTTGGCAATAGCCAAAGGAAAAGATATTAAAAAAGATATCCAAGTTTTAGCTCCTATGTATCGCTGTGCAGCTGGAATTAATGAACTAAATGAACGCATTCAAGAAATTGTTAATCCTGGTTGTGAAGAAAATACTTTAACTCATCATTCTCAAAATTTTAGAATAAATGATAAAGTAATTCAACTCGTTAACCGCAGTGAAAAAAATATTATGAATGGTGATATAGGTATCATCTCTAATTTGATTTTTCGTGATGGTGAATATAAGGGAGTAACTGTTTCTTATGATTTGGGAAAAGTTGACTATACTTTAGATGAAATGGATGATTTAAAACTTGCTTACGCCATAAGTATTCATAAAGCACAAGGCAGTGAATTCGATATTGTTATTATGCCTTTTACCAATAGTTATTTCTATATGTTAAAGCGTAAACTAATTTATACTGGAATTACTAGAGCCAAAAAAAATTTGGTTTTAATAGGTGATATTAAAAGTCTACAAATAGGAATTTCGAAAATTGAATTTAATCGCAAAACAATTTTAGGGACTAAAATAAGAGAAGGAATTAGTCCAAAAGTCAAAAAAATTGATGATGTAAGCAGTGCTTTTGATACAATTGGTGAAAGCGAAACAGATATTAGTCCATATGATTTTTTAGAAAAAGAGCCTAAAAAGGATTCTTCTCACTCTATTGATGATATTTTAAATTCTCTTGAAGAAGAAAATGATCTTTTTTAGTATATAAATCACAAAACTACTTATACTAATATTGCTATGTACAACTTATCTGGCTTTCTTAATAAAAATAGATTGGTACCAAATTTATTTGAACAACTAAAGAAGATAATCATAAGGTACTAGCACTTTAAACGAAGGCGTGAGGTGTAAGAATGAAATCAAAAATTGTTCCCTTTATTTCTGGAGCAATGTTGGTTTTAGGAGTAGGATTGCTGGTTATGAATCAAACTAAAATGGACAAGATGATGAAAGACATAACTAGTAAAGCTACTCAAATAGCTAACAAGTTTAAAGGCCAAATTAAAAGCTGTGAATGTAATACCAACGATTGTTGTAATAACAACGGAAGTAATTAATTCACCAAATTAAAAGAGGTAAATGTGTTACCTCTTTTTTTTATAGATTATAATTATTTAATATTTGGCACATATAATGACTTACGATTTAGGGTTGGAATTTGATTAGTTGTTGTGCCTACCTCAGTTTTGTCAACTTCGGCATTAATTCCTGCCATTTTAGAATCTAATAAATCAATATAAAATAATAATTGTGCTTCCATAATTAAAGGTTCTTTAGGACTTCCATATTCTAATTCTCCGTGGTGTGCCGCCATTAAATGTTGTAATGCCAAAACTTCTTCGGTATTTAAAACATTTAATTCTTTAGCTGCTTCATAAAGCATTTGTAACCCTATTACGATATGCCCTAACAAATTTCCTTCTTTAGAATATGTCGGAATTTTCGAATCACTAATTTCAACTGTTTTTCCAATATCATGAATTAAGATTCCCGCAAATAATAAATCTTTATTTAAAGTAGGATAGTTTAATAAGCATACTTCCGCAATTTTTAGCATTGAATATGTATGATAAACTAGCCCATTAAGATAATTATGATGCATAGTCATTGCTGCAGGATAAGTAAAAAATTTATCCGCATTTTCAGTAATTAGTTTTGTGACAACCTTTCTTAAAATCGGATTAGCTATCTTCATAAGATATTCTTTAATTCCTAACTTTAATTCTTCAATACTTAAGGGTGCACTACGATAAAATTTAGCCTGTTCTTCTGGTGTTAATGTAACATCCTCAATATGATTAATAATAATTTGATTTTTTCCGCCATACTCATTAACTTTTATCGTCATTTTATAAACTGTTCCAATTTTAATTTCTTTTTCTACAAGTTCATTAACTAAATTAACCGTCCAAATTCTGGCATCTGATAGATTTTCACCATCAGAGATTATTAATCCATAGTATGGTGTTTGATTAACTGTTTGACGCACTTTACAATCAGTAACTAAAGCTAGAATATCTAAATTACTATCACCAATTTTTAAATCTTTAAATTTTGGATAATCCATTAGATTAATCCCCCACTTTCTAATTCTTGATATTTAGGGTTTTTTTGAAGCAACATGTTTTTGACATTGCTTTTAATTTGTCTAGTTGTTTCTTCAATTTCTTCATCAGTCATATTATCATCTAATAATAACGCTAAATTGGCTTCAACAAGTTTATTAAACTCTTGTAAGTATTGCCCTTTTAATTCTTCTAGTGCCCGATTATCTTGTTTTTCTCTTGGTTTTCTAGTTCTTTTTACTTCGCCTTCAATAATCCCTTTTTCAACTAAAATCTTTTTAGCCTCTTTACTAAGATCTTCATACTCATTTTTAAGCTCTCCTAAAACTACTTTTTGTCTTAAAGCTTCAATTACTTCAGCAACAAAAGGTCCCGTTTCTCCACCTGTTAAATTTAAAACATCATTCCCTTTAAATTCCATTTCACTGGCCGAATTAATCGGCATACTCCGGCCAAGTCTTTCAATCTCCCGTTCACTAGATTTAATGTCTTTATTAACAATTGTTCTAATACGATCAACAGAGGTAAGAATATCTGCTCCATAATGAAAAATATGCATTCTACTAATCGGATCATCTTGTAATTCAGTTAAAGTTTTAAGAATCGTTTTAATTTTAGTCAGCATTACTCTATCAAAACAAGTATTTTGGGGGATTCTCCCATTTAAATAATAACATAAGGCAAATTTCTCTTCTAAGGTTAACTTATTAAAGTTTTTATATACAAATGGTAACCCTTTAGAATAATCTCTTAGTTCATCAACAACTTTTAATTTTAGCATTTGTTTTAAAGCTTTTTTACCATATTTAGCATTTAAAATAATTAACATCTTTTCATTCAACTTATTATCTGAGACATTAGCAAGTTGGATAACAGATTGTTTTATCCCATCTTTAGTTTTAAAGCTAAAATGATATCCAAATCTAGCAATCAATTCAAAACCTCTTAAAATTCGTAATGGGTCTTCTTTAAAACGTTTTTTAGGGCGCCCAATTACTCTAACTACTTTTCGTTTTAAGTCTTTTAAGCCTTTACATAAGTCAATAACTTTTAAGTTTTGAGTCATGGCAAGAGCATTGATAGTATAATCACGACGTTCAATATCATCCGCTAAATTGGTAGAATAATACTTGACTGAAGGATGACGAGAAATAGAAGCGTATTCTTCTTTTTTGAAAGTACTAACCTCAAACTCGTATTCTCCTTCTTTAATTATTACACAACCATCACTGGCAAATTCCATATCAACATTAGGAAAAAACTTAACAATTTCTTGTGGGGTTGCTGAAGTAGCAATATCAATATCCGTAAAATCACATTTTAAGATGTAATCACGAACCATTCCTCCAACAAAGAAGGCCTCATATGTCAGTTCATGAAATCTTTTTAAGATAGCCTGTCCCTTTTCTAAATATTCTCTTTGATTCATTTGGCATCTCCTTTATTATTTTTAAACATTAAATTTAAATAACATGATGTCTCCATCTTGAACAACGTATTCTTTACCTTCTTGACGAACACGACCAGCATCTTTTACCGCTTGTTGTGAGCCATATTTCATAAAATCATCATAACTCATTGTCTCAGCTTTAATAAATCCTCGTTCGAAATCAGTATGAATAATCCCCGCACATTCAGGTGCTTTCATTCCTTTTCTAAATGTCCATGCTCGGCACTCTTTTTCACCAGCCGTAAAGAAGGTTGCAAGTCCTAATAAATCATACGTTTCTTTGACTAATTTATCAAGCCCTGATGAGGTTACTCCTAAATCTTCTAAAAACATTTGACGATCTTCATCTTCTAAATCACTTAATTCCTCTTCAATTTTTGCACTAATCATTACAACTTTAGAATGATCTTTGGCAGCTAATTCTTTAACTTTTTCAACATAATTATTCCCTGTTGCGATTTCATCTTCTCCAACATTGGCCACATATAGCATTGGTTTCATTGTTAAAAAACTATAATTTTTAATAAATTCTTTTTCTTCAGCATCTAAAGATGCCGCACGGGCCGGAAGACCTTGATCTAAAACAGCTTTAATCTTTTGTAAAATACTATATTCTTTTACCGCATCACTTCCTGGTTCACATTGAGCTTTCTTTTCAATTTTAGGAATTCTTTTTTCAACCACTTCCGAATCAGCTAAAATTAATTCTAAGTTTATTGTTTCTATATCACGAATTGGATCTACACTTCCTTCGACATGAACAATATCTCCTGATTCAAAACATCTAACTACTTGACAAATCGCATCAACATCACGGATGTGAGATAAAAATTGATTACCAAGTCCTTCACCTTTACTTGCTCCTTTTACAAGCCCTGCTATATCAGTAAAGGAAAAAGTTGTAGGAACAATACTTCTGGGATTGATAATTTTAACAATATTATCTAAACGTTCATCATGAACTTCTACAATTCCTATATTCGGTTCGATAGTCGCAAAAGGATAGTTTGCGGCTAAAATTTTTGATTTTGTAATAGCATTAAATAACGTTGATTTACCAACATTTGGCAATCCAACAATTCCGGCAGTTAAACCCATATATCTTCATCTCCTATAATAGTACTATAATTCCTATAACTAATAAAGTTCTAATAATGATATTTATTAGTATAGATTGTTTATTGAAAAAATAATTTATATTTAAGATACCTTGATAAATTAATGATCCTAAGAAAACATTTATTACGGTTAAAAAAGTTTCACTTGAAAAAACACTAAAACAAATAACATCTAAAATAGCTCCTACGCCAGTCATTAAAATAATTGTCATTGGTAAATTAAGTAATGTACTTTCATCAATAGCAGCTGCTAAATGTTTTCTAAAGATATATTCTTGAACAATATTATAAGCCAATAAGATAACTACAATTTTCCATAAACTTATCGAATTAGCAAATAAATCGGCATCCGCAATCGTCCCTTGAAGGTATTCCTTCATATAAGTGGGAATAATTAAAATACTAGTGAATTTAGTTAAGTATATCAAACCCATACTTATTAGGCCCATTAATATTCCACTAAAAATAGCTCTTTTATTATCCAAAATTTTTAAATCAACAAAAAGATTTTTAGCATTAAGAAACAAAACGACCGCCAACATTACAATAGACGTTATTAACAATGCATTAATACTAGAAAAATAAGTAATATCTTTCGGCATAGCCTCTCCTATTTCTCCGTATTCTCCAGGTTTCATTTTATCAAAGAAAACCCCATATAAAACAAATAAAGCCCCATTCAATAAAAAAGCAATCCCCAAATACAAATATAAATGTAGTTTGAATTGTTGTGTTTCATCAACTAGTATTTCGCCAGTTTCCATAATTTTTTGAATTTCTTGACTATGTGCTCCACATTTAGTACAGTATTCTTCATTATTATTTAAAACACGATAACAGTTTTGGCATCTTATTTTCATATTTTTCACCTTTATATGATTATATCAAATTTTTTCTTTTTACGCAAAGTTTTAGACATTTTTTCAAAATTGCGAATTGTAAGGGTGAATTGCAACATCAAATGCCACAAAATAAAATACCAGGTATTTTACCTGATACAAGATATTTTATTTAAAATGTCCGCGTTAATATGCTATTCTTTAATTGAGAAAAGCACAATAAATCTTTCCCTCTTTGTGAAAAAAGCATTTATATAAAATAATAAAAACAGTTATTTTTTGGATAAATGATATTGTTTATCTTTAAAATAACTGTTTTATTTTTTTATAATTGAAATTCAACTATCGGAAAAGTTATAGATTTAGACCATTAATAGATTGTGGATTTAAGTTTGATAAATCATCAGGACTAATAAATCTACATAATTCAGGCGAATAAAACCTTGAGGATACCCAATAAAGCTGAGTTTCGACGGGTCTATTACGAGTATCCTCATATATTTTAATGTGTCACTACTAATTTAATCTGGGTATCCCAGTTAAAACAGTAGCTATGTAATACTCTGCTGCAAAGTGTTACACAGCTTATCCTGTTTACAAAAATAACCAATTATATTTTAGTATTTTATAATTTGCTGTTGTAATAACTCCAAGTTTTTTTAGATTTCTTTAGTCCGACTTAAAAGCTACACTTAATAATGCAGACTCACTTATTTTTTTACTTATCTTATGCCTTTTTTGTCAAAAATCCATTAGCTTTTAATGTTTTTTTATTATTAAGAAAATAATTTAACTAATATAGCAATAAGTAAAACTATACAATTAATTAGTAATAATATATATAAGAATCTTTTATTATGATAATAACTAACTTTAGCATACTTACATTTTCTTCTTATCAGATGTACCATAATGATTGATGGATTATTAATAGATAATAGTTGTTTATAATCTTTATCAAATAACACTAATTGTGATGGTTTGATGTTAAATTTAGTTAAATCACCATAATCATATGTAATACCCTTTATTTCATCATAATTTATTTTCTTATTTTGTATTTTAGTTTTAATAACTAAACATTCAGCATTTACATAGTATTTTGTTTTAATAAATATTTGTGCAATAAAAGAAATTATAATTAGAATAACATTTATTAATAATATAAAATATGGAACTATCAATAGTGTTAAAAATATTTCATCTATCTTATCCATCATAAAGAATAAATAGATCAAAAATATCATTGGTATTATACTTATTAAGCATTCTGTAATAACACAAGCCAATGTTATAGTTATATTTCTTTTAAATCTCATTTTTTATATTTCCTTTCTTTTTGTACTAATCCCAAAAGATTAACCAATCTACAAAGTCATTTAAATGCCCTTCTATTGTATTTCCACCAATTTCTAATTTAGTAAACAAGTGGTTTATTGCAATACCTGCAACGACAGCTATAACTGCTCCTCCTACAATAATTACACCACCTGGTATAGCTAATGAAGAGGCAGCTAAAGCTCCCATAGCAGCCGTAGCAATAACCGTTGATGCATACATACCACCAATACTAATACCAGCATTAATTAATCCTCCAGCAATAGACCTACTTAAACTTGCACCTGATGCATATTTTTCATAGCCAGCTATTACGCCACCAGCAATAGAAAGTCCCCAGCCAATTCCAGTTGCAACTTTAGATAAGGCTCCAGGTAATTCCGTCACACCGTCTAATCTCATCAAATCCCATAAATCTGTAAATTGCGAACAAGCAATCGCGCTTCTTATAGGATTAATCATTGTAAATCCATGGTCTAAACCTGTTGATAATGTTCCTAACCACCCTGGTACAGAAGGGAAATTTCTTGATGGAGATAATAAGCCTCCACTTCCAATACCCGACATTGCTCCTCCGCCAACCGACAAACCAATAGAACTTATCATTTCATCTCTAACAATTCCAGCACTAGCTAGTGTTGTATTATAGTGAATGTTAATAGGATTGTTATTTGCATAACTATATAAGTTTAACCCATTAATTGATGTCGGGTCTAAATAGTCCACATCATCTGGACTGATGAACCTGCAAAGTTCAGGCGAATAATAACGTGAGGATACTAGGTAAAGCTGAGTCTCAACATCATAATAATAACCACGATATCTAAATGGATTAATGTTACCTATAA
>CAYLLO010000008.1:0-47028 GCA_964384805.1 uncultured Staphylococcaceae bacterium
TTTTATGGTAATTTGTTCTATTTCACCCCAAAACCTCAAAGGATTTTACAGAACCTTACTTTATAAGCTTTTTGTTCATTATATCCATTAAATAATCATTTTACATTTCATTATATACATAGTAAAATTATATCTTTGATTTCCAAATAATGATTTTTTATCTTATCAAAAGATGACAAATAATTAATTATAATACTTTGCTTGAGCCAGAAACATTTTTCGATATAATCCTTCCTTATTTTTCATAAGTTCTTCATGAGTTCCAGTCTCAACAATATTATATCCATCAAGGACTAATATTTTATCACTAAATATACAACTTGATAATCTATGTGAAATAAATAATGTCAACTTTTCTCCTACAACATCTTTGAAATGATAATAGATTTTTGACTCACTTACTGGGTCTAACGCACTTGTTGGCTCATCTAACACAACAAAATCTGCATCTTTATATAAAGCTCTAGCTAATGCAAGTTTTTGAAGTTCACCACCAGAGAATTCAACACCTTTTTTATCAAACCATTTATTTATATAAGTATTTTCTTTATCAGGTAATTCATTTATTCTTTCTAACACTTCACTTCTTTTTAAAACATCATATAATTTTTCTTTGTTTTCATCAAGTATTGCAATATTATTTTTAACACTAAATGATATAATTTTAAAATCTTGAAATACAATAGCTAAGCATTTCATATAGTCATCATATTTATATAACTTTATATTTTCACCATTAATTAATATTTCTCCTTCATCAACATCAAAAAACCTACAGATTAACTTTATGATTGTCGTTTTACCACTACCATTTAATCCAACTAAAGATATTTTTTCTTTAGAATCAATTTTGAAACTTAAGTTTTTAAGCACATAATCATCACATCTTGGATACTTGAAACTAACATTCTTAAATTCAATTGTTTCTATATTTTCGATAGTTTTTTTACCATCTTTGAATATTGATTCAATTTCCATTAAATTAATAAAATTTTCCTGATAAACACAATCTTGATAATATTTTTTTGATGAATATATCAAATTTGCAATGCCACCATCTAATGTTTTAACCGCACTGTATAGCATCGTAAAAATAGTTAGTTCTAAGTTTTTATAGTAAACAGCATATGATAACAAAATTATTGTAACAAAAGTTGTAAACAAATAACTAAAACTAAGTTCAAATATACTAACTTTATTTCTTTTTTTGTTGGTTTTTTCTTCTGTTTGAAATAGGTCATTGTTTACTTCGTCACTTTTATTTTTTATCAATTTTTCTGCATTATACATTCTCAAATTTTTTTGACTGCGAAATGCCATCATACTATTACCATAATACCATTGTTTTCTAAAAATTCTAACAGTTCCCCTATTAAACTCTTCATCTATTTTTTGATATTTTCCATAAAAGATTGTATTCAATATTACACCTGCCAGCGTTACAAATATAATAAAAAATTCTCCACTTGCAATAATAATTCCAGCAACACTTAATATTGTAATGATGTTTTGGATGAATTCTTGTATAATCCAAGTAACAGAATAAATCCCATTAGTATACTCATGCAAACAATTTCTGGCATAACTTAACTCATCGTTAAATTGAGGGTCTTCTATATGAAAGTAATCAATATGCGCAATTTTTTCATTAAATAATTGACCTATTTTAAAATCGGCTTTTTGAATAATATAATAATTTATACTATCAAATATGTGTTCTAACACTCTACATAGTAATTGAATTATAATAAATGCAATCACAACCACAAATAATCGTTCATATTCTTTCGTATAAAAAAGTTCATCAAGGATTAATTTAGGAAATACTACCCACGCTACACTACTCATTGAATTAATCAATGCTACTATGACCATAATAACAATTGACATAGGACTTATTTTTAGAAGTAAAGGAATAAAATACTTTAAATTTCTTTTAATCTTTTGTAGTTTCATTATTCATCTACCTCCTTATAATATTCTGCCTGCATATTAAATAATTTTTTATATTCGCTATCTATCTTCATCAATTCCTCATGTGTACCTTCTTCAAGAAGTTCTCCTTTTTCTAAAAAGAATATTCTATCACAGAATTTTGTTGATGAAAGTCTGTGTGAAATAAAAATAGCTGAATGATTATTAATAATTTTATTTAAATTCATATATAATTCTGATTCTGCTATCGCATCAAGTGCACTAGTTGGCTCATCTAATATAACAAATGGGGCATTCTTATAAATAGCTCTTGCAATAGATAATTTTTGACTTTCTCCACCTGATAATTCAATACCAGTATCATCCATATCACGAGTTATAATTGTGTCAACACCATTTTTTAAACTTTCTATTTTTTTTGTTAAACCAGCAAGACTAAGAGCCATATATAGTTTTTCATCATCTACATTTTCAATTGTCTCCATTGCAACATTTTCTTTAATACTAACTGCATAATGATTTGAATCTTGAAATACCGGAGCAATTAACTTTATCAAGCTTTCTCTATCAATTTCATTAATATTTATTCCATTAATAAGTATTTCACCCTTAGTTGGATGGTAAAATCCACATATAAGTTTTATTAATGTTGTTTTGCCTGCGCCATTATGTCCAACAAGTGCAATTCGTTCGCCTTTATTAATTTTAAACGAGATATTCTTAAGTGTGTACCCTTCCTGCATATAATAACTATAACTTACATTTTTAAATTCAATTTCAACATCATCAGCTACAAGATTTTTAGTATCACCATTAAATGCTAAATCTAAAGTTTCAAATTTTCGATAGTCATTTATTTGTAAACTATAAGACAAGTCATTACTAAAGTTATTAATTATAACTGTCAAAGATCTTGATAGTGTTCTGATCGATGCAATAATAAAAGTAAAATCAGCAATCCCCATATTATTATTAATTACTTCATAAATCATAAAGGAATATAATGCAACTTCATCTAATATATTGATTATATTAATTATTGTGCTTAAAATACTCGATCTGATTTCTTCTTTTTTATAAAGTTTCATATATTCATCAATAGTTTTTTGTCTTTCCATATCTATAAACTTATCCATTTCATAAATACGCAAATCTTTTCCGATTGATAAATTTCTGGATATAATATTTGTATAACTAATTTTTCTCCATATACTAGGTGATTTATCATGAAAGTTCGTTTTTTGTTTTTTGGTATTATAGTTTGTCAATAATAATTTTAAAATTGCCAATATAACAATTATTACAATCAACCAAATGCTTACTCTTAGTATTATTCCACAACTTATTATAAAAGTAATTACTTTACTAATAGTCGTAAACATATTGGTATATAAACCGATAAATCCACTTCTTCTTCCTAGTGCACGTGACCCTTTTTCAAAAGCATCTTGTGATTCTGGTTGTTCAAATTTCTCATAATCGGTTTTTAGTGAGTTCAAATGAAATTCTCTTGTAAATAGTGCAGATAACTTTTGTGCTCGATAGGATGTTTCTCTTAAACATACCTGATTAATAAAAACTAAAATCATTACACTTACTGTAACAATAAATACTTTTAAAATTAGTTCTTTAAAACTTAAATTTTGTTCAATAGATTCTATTGATATTTTTAATATATATGGATACATAAAAGTAACTAAGGCAGAAATTACTGTATGAATTATCGTCTCAAAAACATATAATTTATCTATTTTATAAATTTTCTTTAGTGAATAAAAGAAATTTTTTATAATATTTGGTTTATCTAGATTCATCAATATCACCCTCCTTTATTTATAAATTCAAAACAAATTCCTCTTAATCTATTTATGCAACTTATGATATCTTGCTTACGTATATCATCAAACCATATATCACATTTAAAATTATATTGTGAAATAATTTGTTGGATTGATTCATCAAACATTTTAATATTTTTATACATAATACTATAAATTATATCATCATCCCAAAATTCACTTCTAGATAATATTAACTGCATTATATAAGCTAAATAGTTTATTTGACAATCTGAAATTAATGTTGATATAGACGTGATATCAGCTTGATACTCATCAATTATTATATTTTTGCTTTTATCATTTGCAACAAAATTAAAATAATTAAACTTTTCTTTTGATAAAATATTAGCTATTTTTCTTTTAAATATAAAATTTGTTTTTTCCTGTTCTTCTAAAACTTTAGACAAAGCTAATGTTTTAACAAAACTCGTTATATCTTTAGGTATATAATCTTCTAACAAAATCACACATTCAGCATAATTTAAATATACACTTGAACTACCTATTACTAATATCGTTGATACATCATACTCATTATATATTTCTTTAATTCTATTAGTAAATGGGATTATTGGATCATTTTTCACTACTAAATGCATATTATAATCTCTCATCATAAAATTAGTTGCACTTCTATCTTCATCAATTAAAAGCAACTTACTTTCACAGTTAATTGCCTCAATAATATTTACGGCTTGGGAAATACTTCCGCTTGCATCTTGGCTAGAAAAATTATGAATACCTTCACTTGATGGAATATACTTATAAAATGGTGAAATATCAATATTTGCTACATACCTTCCATCTTCTGCACAAATCTTAATTGCTGTATCATCAGTAATACAATATTCTCTTCCATCACCATATTCATGATTATAAACACCCATTTCAATTGTTTCAAGTAAAGTAGTCTTACCTGAATAACCACCACCAGTAATAACTGTTATTCCTTTTTTTATACCCATTCCTAAAATCTTTGTACCATCTTTTAACTCAATTACTATTTCAAGTGACTTAGGTGATATAAATTTAGTTGCATCCTCTAACGGATTATTAGTTCCTTCTTTTCTTGGTAAAATACTATTATTTGCGATAAACGTAACTAAATTATTTTCCTTAATGTATCTTCTAATTTCTTGTTGTTTTAAGTAAATATCAATATTTGTATTTAATTCATCCTTGTTAATGGATTCAATTTTTTTTGATACTACAGTTATAATTTCTTTGATTGCTTTAAAAGTACTTTTACCATTAATGAAAACATTATTTATAAGTGGAACAATAAATATCAATTTATAATGAAATACATTTTTATTAAAATCATAAGTAATACCATTTCTCCTAATTATAATTTCATTTGTTTTTTGGGACTCCACATAAGGTTTTTCCCTCGTGCTCTTATTTTTGTTGAAGTATTCATCATTAATTTTATTAACGTCTTCATATAAAAATTTTAAAATGTAATGTTCAAATGCAACAACATTATCAGTATTTATATTATCACTAATAAATGTTTTAGGAATTTCAATATTTAAAATAAGTTTTTCAGGATTCCTATGAGATGTCCCAAAAAACCAAAATTTTAATCCTAGAAATTCATATTCTAATATTTTATAATCATCTATTTTACTTAACCTGTCTAAATATAATTCATCAATTCTATTTTTATTTTGAGCATGCAATTTTGCTAAATAGCTTTTCAATAAATTCATATATTTTTAATCTCCTATTTAAATATTTTGCAAATAAATAAAAAAACACTTCTATAAATTAGAAGCGTTTAAAATTTAAAAACATATTATTAATTTAACAAACTACAGTTACACAAAAGAAACTGATTACTTCCAATTTATATTCATTTATATTTTTCATAGTAATCAACTCCTTTCACATAATTTTTCATATTTTGCTACTTATATTATAACAAAAACAATTCTAAATGTAAAGTAATTAATATATTTTTTTAATTTTATTTCCACCATTATCTCTTATAGGTTCGAGTCCCATCAAAACTAAAGGTTCGAGTCTCCACGAAAGCAGGTTCGAGTCCTTGGTAAGTCTCACCTAGTCTTTAAATCTAAATGTTTCATAAAGGCATAAAAAAAGAGACTATTTCACTATATTTCAAGCAAAATAGTCCATAAAAATAAAAAAAGTAAGACTTACAGAGAAGACTTACAGATTTCTTAAAATGGTGCGGTGAATCGGATTCGAACCGACATGCCTTTACAGGCACTACCCCCTCAAAGTAGCGCGTCTACCAGTTTCGCCATCACCGCTTATAGGTTAAACCTATAATATTATATTATAATTTTATTTTTTCCGTTAATAATTTGTTAAAAAAGTTTTAAATCATCAATATCAATTTCTGTTACATCATCTTCTATTAGAATATTAATATCACTTTCTTTATGAGAGTGATTATCAATATCATTAAGAGATAATTTGATATATCTTGCTGTACCCTCAGCTAAAACTTTATGTTCTTTATTCAATAAATAACCTATTCCTTCAAAACCTCTTTTTGTATTTTTAGTAATCTTAGTTATTACTAATAAATCTTCTTCAAGTGGCACTTGCTTTCGGAACTTTATTTGTAAATCCATAGTTACTCCCCAAGTATTTGGTTCATCTATCCAAATAGCACGTCCGATTGATTCATCTATAATCGCCGAAATAATCCCTCCATGCATTCTATTAGGGTAGCTTTGATGAATTTGTTGTCCTTTTAATATTCCTACTAGAATATGATTTTCCATTTCGTAAAATTTAGTTTTCAACCCTGAATCATTGTAAAGTCCACAAATAAAACACATAAAACTATTAGTTTGTTTTTTTATAACTTTCATTTTTACCTCATAATTTGTCTTAATTTTTTGTATAATTAATAAAGGGGAGGTATTTTTATAAATAATGAGTTTAATTATAATCCTCATCATGAATATGGTGAATCCCCTTTTAAAGATTTTGCTAGGTGGCTAACTTCTCTTGATCCATATGAATATTCGGCATTATCAGCGGTTGTCGGTTTAATTATTGCTAAAGGATTAACTGTTCCCGAACAAAATTCGGTTGGAAACTGGTTAGAATCCGTTGGACAAATTATTTTAACCATTAATGCTCAAGCAAGTATTAATACACCTAGTAATAATAATTCTAATAATCAATAATTATTTAAGAATGGATAATATATTTCATCATCTTTATGTTGTTTATAATAATCTAATGCTATAATAGCATCATATTTTAAACTAATTTTTAACATCTCTTCCCATTTATTTTTATTATTTTGATCAAGTAAAGTTAATAGTTTATAACGACTAATATCATATAAAGCAAAGGAAGAATCTTTTGTCAAATACTCAATAGCTTTTCGAGTTGAAAAACCTTCTTCTTTTTGTAAGGTAAAATAAGCATATAATGCTAAAACACTACAATCAGTTTTTTCTTGATTTTGTTCTATTCCTTCTAATATCAATTTTTTGGCTTTTTCAATATTAATTTCGGTACCTATTCCTTTAATATAAGCATGAGCTAAATATCCATATGAACATTGACATAATGGTTTAAAAGCTTGTCTAGTTTGTTCATTAGCTTTTTGGTATACAATAAAGGCCTCTTTATATCTTTTGGCAATTTCCAAACTTCTACCATAAAGAATAGCCATACAACAGTCATTACCTAATAAATCATAACATTCTTTCGCATATTTTACAGCTTTATCTAAATTAGGTTTTAACCCATACATACCATAAAGATAACGACAAGCTAGTTTATGACAACTATCAATTGTTTGATATAAGACACCTTTATTAAAATAAACTTTATCTTGAACTTTACTATATTTTCTAATTTTCTTATAATATTTCTTTGGCGTTTTTGTAAATGACATTAACATATCAAGATATTCTTGTTCATTAAAATATTTTAGTTCAAA
This sequence comes from uncultured Staphylococcaceae bacterium, assembly GCA_964384805.1. Taxonomy (GTDB): domain Bacteria; phylum Bacillota_I; class Bacilli_A; order ML615J-28; family CAG-313; genus HGM10611. Next base: position 7,714 of record CAYLLO010000008.1, read on the forward strand.
AGCTAGTTTTAAATATTTTTCCGTTTTTTCATAAGAACCTTTATGTCTAAAAGTTTCAATTGCTAAATAATAAGCAAATCTTCCATCTTTTGAAGTTGAAACTAAAGTTTCTAAGAAACAATAGTTTTCTTCATCTAGTCCTAAACGACGATATATTTGTACAAGTGATTCAGCAATAATTTCATTATTAGTTTGTAAATAACTGTCTTCTAATAAATCTTTTGCTTCATATAATTCTTCTATTTTTTGAGCTCTTTTTAAAAGAACCATTGCTAAGGAATACTTTATTTTCCAAGAATTATGTCCTTTTAAATAATGAACTGCATAATCACGTGCTTCTTCTATTTTACCACTTTGTTCATAAGTTTTGATAATTTCAGAAATTATATCTTCTTCATTATACTCATCTTTTAAATTTTCATATACTTTGATAGCTTCATCAATTTGATTAAGAGCTCTTAAACATCCTGCCTTGTACATTAGGGTAAAATAATCGGTAGGATTGTCTTCTAAATAGTAGTTAAAATTTTCTAAAGCTTCTTCAAAATCAGCTTTTTTCTTAGCTTTTCCATATAAAGCTCTAGCTTTAAAATAATAAAGTACTGGAACAATATTACTAGTAAAAAATAAATGATTAACAATTTCTAGTACTTCATCAAAGCGTTCTAACACTATCAAAATATCACATTTACAAAGTAATAACTCTTCATTCAAATCATCACTTAATTTGGTACATTCATCAACTTCTTTTAAAGCATTAATATAGTCTTCGAGTGATGAACCACGTAAATAATAACTACGAGATAATGCAAAATGAACTTCTAATAGATTTTCCTCTGGAGTAATATACCCATCTTTTAAAGCTAATTCTCCATAATATATCGCATTATCATAGTCTTTTAAACTATCACAAATAATAGCTAAAAACATCGGTATTCTTTTAGCTAGTTGTTTATTTTTTTTAAACACTAATATTAAATCCTCTTTACTTACCTCATAATATGAACGTAAGAAATAACAATCAATTAAAGCTCGTTCAAAGTAGGCATCATATGCTTTAGGATTTACTTCAATTATTTTACTATACTCATTATATGCTTCTTCATAACTTCCTTCGTTAACTAGCATTTCAATCTCAGAATACTTCCTCATAAGATGTTCCCTCTATTTTTATTTAATAATTATTTTTTTCTAAATTGCGTTTAATATCACGTTCCTTGATACTTTCACGCTTATCATATAGTTTTTTACCTTTAGCAATTCCTAAGTTTATTTTTGCGAAACCATTAGAAAAATGAACATCTAAAGGAACTAATGTATATCCATCACGACTAACATAAGATGAAATTTTTAAAATTTCACGTTTATTAAGCAATAATTTCCGTACAGATATAGGATTATGATTGAAAATATTACCTTGTTCATATTTAGAAATGTGCATATTATCAATATACATTTCACCTTTTTTTATATAACAAAAGCTTTCATTAATACTTACCTTTCCAAGTCTTATTGATTTTATTTCAGTGCCAGTAAGTACAATACCACATTCATAGGTATCTTCAATATAATAATCATAATTAGCTCGTTTATTAAGACATACGATTTTTGATTTGGTCATATGAATTCTCCTTTATCATAAAATCAATTTCTCTTCGCTCTTTGGAAACTGCTAAAGCAATTACTTCTACAATATCTCCAATTTGATAAACTTGGTGATATTTTTTATCATGCCAACATAATAAATCTTCATCATAAAAATACTTATTTACTCCCATATTAATGGGGGCAACTAAACCCTCAACAGTATTTTCTAATTCAACATAGAACCCCCATTTAACAACACTAGAAATTACACCTTTAAATGGTATGTCTAAATAATGCATCATATATTCACATTTTTTCATATTATCTGTATCACGTTCTAATCGTTCAATTATCCGTTCTTTATCACTGGCCTCTTTCGCAACATCACTAATTATTTTACCATAATCTTCTAAAATTTGTTCATTATTTAATTGTTTTTGTTTTAAATACAAATCTTTAATTAATCTATGAACTAACAAATCAGGATATCTTCTAATCGGTGAAGTAAAATGTGTATAACTTTTACTTGCTAATCCATAATGTCCTAAATTAGTATCATAATATTTAGCCTTGGCCATACTTCTCAATAATAAATTATTGATAATTGCTCCTTGTAATTCATCACGTGACTCTTCTAAAATTTGTTGAAGTATTCTTGGATGAATTTCCCCTTTTTTGAGATTTAATTTATATCCCAAATGAGATACAATATTATTGAAAGTTTCCAATTTTTCTTTAATTGGCTCTTCATGTACTCGATAAATGAGGGGTAATAATTGATAGCCCATAGCTTCAGCTACAGCTTCATTGGCTTTTATCATAAATTCTTCAATAATATTTTCACTAATCCCACGTTTAAGAACTTTAAGATCTTTAGTATTTCCCTGTTCATCTAAAATAATTTTGGCTTCTCGAGTTTCAAAATCTAAACTTCCACGTTCATGACGGTTTTGTGATAAAATTTGGGCCAAATGTTGCATTTTTTTTAAACTATCAACGAATTCAAAACTCGTATTTTTAAGAGATATTTCATCATTTTCTAAGATTTTATTAACAAAACCATAAGTAAATCGTTGTTTAGATTTAATAATTGCTTCAAAAATATCACAAGATACCAAATTACCTTTTGGATCAATTTCCATTTGACATGCTAAGGTCAATCTCAATTCATTAGGATTTAAAGAACAAATTCCATTAGACAACTCTAAGGGAAGCATCGGAATAACTCGATCTGGTAAATAAATACTAAACATTCTTTGTGCAGCTTCTAGATCAATTAAATCTCCACTTTTAACATAGTTTGAAACATCAGCAATATAAACCCCTAATTCATAATTACCATTAGCAAGTTCTTTAATCCCTACTGCATCATCAAAGTCTTTGGCATCATCACCATCAATTGTAAAAATCAATTCATTTTCCAAATTACGATAATGTGGATAATTCTGAACATCTATTTTTTGCGGAATTGCTTTGGCATAATCTAAAACTTGTTGAGGAAAAACATTTCTTAACATACTATCTTCTAGAAGCATTGTAATGTCAATACCAGGATCAGTTTTTTGTCCAATAATTGAAACAATTTCTCCATCACATTTACCATTACTTTGATATTTTGTTAAATAAACTTTTACTTTATCATTTAGTTTAGCACCATTTAACTTATCTTTATTGATAAAAGCAATCATACCTAGTTTAAAATTATCAGGATAAACTACAAAATGTTTACCTTTTATTTTTAACGTTCCTACCATATACTCTGTATAACGTTTAATAACTTCTAAAACTCTACCTTCTGGATTATCTAATGACGTCGTAATTTCTACTAAAACAGTGTCATTATTTAAAGCATCAAGAGTTTGTTTTTTAGGAATAAAGATGTCTTTTTCCAATCCATCTACTATTACAAATCCAAAACCAACTTCTTTTAAATCAAGTTTTCCTACATAACGTCTCATTCTCGAAAGTAAATAGTATTTACCTTTACTATTATGTCCAATGAGATATTCTCTTTCTAATTCGTTTAATGTTTTAGCTACCATTGTGAAAGATTTAGCCTCCGTTAACCCTAGCTGTTTCCAAATATTGGATACTTCAGCTGGTTGATAATTAGAACTCTCCATTAGTTTTAATATTTGTAGTTTCATATTTTCAGCCATAGAAATCACCTCCTTCTTATTTTTTGTGGGATTATTTTTCTTATACAAGTTAAAAAAAAGGCATAACAGTATGCCTTTTTTGCTAAATTCTATTAAATAATAAAACTCATACGGTCTAAAATAGCAATTAAGAATGCTACTACAAAGAAAGCAATTGACAATACTGCTGTAGTTACATTAATTACTTTTTCCATCCCACGTTGTTTTTGATTCGCAAATAACTCAGATTTTTCACCTGAAAAGGCTTTGTTAACATCATCTTTTGGACTTTGTAAAACAATGATAACGATTAATAAAACTGATATTGCTAATAGAATGTAATCTAGGAAATACATACTTTACCTCCGAATAATATAATTAATACTCTTATAACGTTAGTATTATACCATATTTTTTGATCAATAGCAACCATTATGGTAATTTTTGTTTTTATTTTATTTTAAATTTTTCTTTAACATTTCATGTTTAATATCCCATAATTTTTGAGATAAATCAACATAGTATTCATGAGGATTATCAAAACGTTTTACTTCATCCCATTGACGTTCTATTTCATTTGCTGTAAAAGTTCTAATTTCTTCCAATGTTGGAAGTTTATAAACTAACTCTCCATTTTTAAAAATCGGTATTTGTAATTCTTCTTTATAGAAATCATAAACTAATTTACGTTTCCATGTAAATTTTGGATCAAAAATTTCATAATCACTATTATCATCAATATCTTCATCATGTAAACATATTACATCTGCTAGAGCCTTATTAGTATCACGGCCATATAGACGATACACTTTTTTAAAATGAGGATTAGTAATTTTAGCTTCATTCTCACTAATTTTAATTTTGGGAATAATTACACCATTTTTTTCTACAGCTACAAGTTTATACACTCCACCAAATACTGGATCAGACTTCGAAGTTATTAGACGTTCACCAACTCCATATGAATCAATACAAGCACCTTGCCGATTAAGTTCTTCAATAATACGTTCATCTAAACTATTTGAGGCACAAATAGTAACAAATTCAAGTCCTGCATCATCAAACATCTTACGTAATTTTTTAGATAAATAAGCTATATCTCCTGAATCAATTCTAACGCCAGCTTTTTTTATTCCTTTAGGAAGTAAAACCTCTTTTATAACTTTAATGGCATTAGGGGCCCCACTTTTTAATACGTTATACGTATCTATTAATAAAACAACATTATTAGGATAAGCTTCACAATATGTTTTAAACGCCTCGTATTCATTATCAAACATTTGAACCCAAGAATGAGCCATTGTTCCCATTGCTTTAATTCCATAGTTAATATCTGCATAAGTACATGATGTACCATTCACTCCCGCAATATAGGCAGCTCTAGAACCTAAAATAGCAGCACTTGCTCCTTGAGCACGTCGAGCTCCAAACTCCATAACTACTTTACCATTAGCAGCTCGAACAATGCGATTTGTTTTTGTCGCAATCAATGATTGATGATTAATTGCTAATAACAAGTAAGTTTCAATAATTTGAGCCTCTACCGCATTCGCTCTAACTGTTATTAGTGGTTCATTAGGAAAAACTATTGTTCCTTCTTTTACTGAATAAATATCACCAGTAAATTTAAAATTACGTAAATACTCAATAAATTCTTTGCTAAATCCATCAACTTTTGATAAATAAGTTAAATCTTCTTCACTAAAATGAATATTTTGAATATACTCCACTAATTGTTCAAGTCCTGCGAATATCGCAAAACCACCCCCATCAGGTACATTTCTAAAGAACATATCAAAATAAACTATTTCTTTATGCATACCTTTATTATAATATCCATTTGCCATTGTTAATTCATAAAAATCACATAACATTGTATAATTGTTTTTATCCACGTTTCCATTCATCATCAAAACCTTCTTCTATTATTATTACTACTATTATATCAAATATTATTTTTATTTGCATACTAAAAACACTAAAAAAAGTTGCTTATAAAAATAGCAACTCAATTATTTGATAATAATTTGGTTTTAAGTTTAGGTTTTTTTTCTATTTCTCCAGCTTTAGTTAAAGCAATTTTAGTAATAAGTGGTCCAACTAATTCATAGATTAAGGTTGCACAAAGAACAACAGCAGTTACTTTTTCGGCTACAACTCCTCCTAGTGACATTGAAACCATTTGAGCCATACCAATTGCCACCCCTGCTTGTGGTAACAAAGTAAGTCCTAAATATTTGCGGACATTAGAATCAGCTTTAACAACTCCTGCACCTATACTTGCTCCTAATATTTTTCCTATGCTACGAGCAATTAAGTAGGCAATTCCGATTAAACCCACTGTTGGAACTACAGCTAAATCTAACTCAGCCCCGCTTATAATAAAGAATAGCATAAATAGTGGTGGAGTCCAACGTTCTTGTCCATCTAATATTGTAATAGAATCAGGACGCGTATTAGTAAATACAGCTCCAATCATCATACATACCAAGAGTGATGATAATTCAAGAGGTATTATTTCACATAATGCGATACCTAAAAAAACACTAGCAATCATCCAAATCAAGCGATTAGCTCGTGATTTAAAAATTTTCATTACTAATCCTAAAATAAAACCTATAATTGCTCCAAAGGTAATGGATAATACAATTTCTAATACGGGCATTAATAAGACATTTACAACTGTTAATTCCACTCCTGTTTCAATAACTTTCGCAAGGGCAAAACAAAGGGAAAAAATCATTAGGCCAACCGCATCATCTAAAGCAACTACTGGTAAAAGAGTATCCGTAACTGGTCCTTTAGCTTTATATTGTCTAACAACCATTAACGTTGCTGCTGGGGCAGTTGCCGCAGCTATTGCACAAAGAGCTAAAGTAATCGGCATTGGACTTCCTACTAGCCATAATACAGCGAAGGTAAGTGCTGATGTGGTAATTGCTTGAAATAACGTAATTATTACTATATTTTTCCCTAAACGCTTTAAACTAGAAAGTTTAAATTCACCACCAATTGAAAAAGCAATAAATCCTAATGCCACATTAGTAATAATTTTTAATCCCTCTATATTGTCTTCATTAATAAGTTTTAAACAATATGGTCCTACTAATAATCCTACTAACAAATAACCTGTAACATTAGGAAAGCGAACTATTTTCATCAATCTAGTAGAAAATAACCCTAACACTAAGATTAACGCAAATACAAGTAAAATATTACTTTTAATAACTTCTATTATTTCTTCAAGCATTAATCATCAAGTCCTTCCACATAAAAAACTGGCATTGTAAAAATAAATCCTTTTCCTTTAATTCCACCAGTCACCTTAATTATAATATCTCTTAGTTCTTGTACTTCTTTATCATCTTTTACCACTACAAACAATGTTGGTTTGTTAGATGGTTCATAACTCACAAGTTTACTTAAACTTCCAAATTCGGGTGCCGGTTCAATTGAATTTAATAATTCATGTTTAATACTAGTTGAATGTAAAACGGTACCATGATAATGAGCATCAGCTAATTTTTTTAATATTTTAGGCATATACTCAAATTCATTAATAACTGCAAAAAATACTTGCATACAAAAACCTCCCTAGTTTAATATCAAATATATTATATTCTTTTATTTATTTTTGTCAATTTAAAAAACCTACAAAATTGCGAAATAAAAAGGTGCCTTTTCGACACCCAATCATACGTTGAATATGGAAATAACTTTAAAGGTTACTGGCCTCCCTTTATCCATGTTACTTTAATATTCAATCGTCACATGAATCATATTTCTTTACTAATACGATTCTCGAAATTCATAATTATTCCATAGTTAGCACATACTACAAACAATACGAATTTGTGATTCGATCTATTATTACTTCGCATCTTAGTATACAAATCCTTGGTCAAATTTGCAAACACTTTAGGGGACCATAAGTTTGTATTTCCACAATATATGATGGGTGAGTAATAAGATCACATCTTAATTTGAAATTAACTACTTGTCTTAAGTTAAACTTAACATCGTTAAGCATGATAAAAAGCCAGTATAGCTTCTTTTCACTTTCTTATCGTGCTTAAACAAGAGCTTCTTTCCTATGAATTTCTCATAGTTATACATTACGCTATGTATACATATATTATACACTTTCGACAAAATTTTAGCAAGTGATTTGCTAATTAAAATGTCATTTTTTTATTTTGCCAAATCATATTCTAATGAAGTATCTCCTTTAAGACCTTGTTTAGATACAGCAACAACTGTCACCACTTTATCAATGTATTGACTTAAAAAAGAATTGGATATTTCACAATATATTGTGTCAACAATCTTATATAATCTATCATTAATATACACTTCATATTGCACTGCATTTACTACTTGTTCCCATAATATAACAGTATAATATGTTCTTTCGTAACAAGTATAGATATTAGGTGTTCCAAGTTCTATTTGCCAACGATAATAATTCGAAGCCTCACTTAAATTACCATAATCATCAACTGCTTCTACATATATTTCATACATTTCTGCATTTTGCAAACTTACTTTGCTATAAGTATAACTATTAGTAATTGTCTCTACTTTAGTGTATTCATCAGAAACTAATTGATTTTTAAAATAAATATTATATTTAGCAGCATATTTTATCTTATGCCAAGATACGTTAACATCACCAGTTTCAAGAAAACTTACCTCAATTTGAGGTTTTTGTAAAGTATTTTTATAAAGACAATTATTAGAAAAAACACTCGTTCTTCCATAAATATCTACGGCTCTAACACTAACATTTTTACCTGTATAATCAGGACAATCTATAAAAGCATATTCTAATTCAGTAACATTATATGCATATTGTGCACCATCGATATAAATATTATAAGAACTGGCCCCTTCAACCTCTTTCCATTTAATAACAAAATTGCCCTCTTCATCATTAGTTGAAGTAATAACTGGTGCAGTAATAATAACTGGTGCTACAATAACATATTCAGTCGGAATAAAAGCCACTTTAACATCTTCTTCTACAACATGAATCGAAATGTTTCTTCCATTGTAATCAAACACTTTATCAGCACTCAAAATAAAATTAAGTTCGGTTGTTTCGTCAATTTTCTCTTCATCAATATATACCTCATATTTAATAGCCGAAACATCTTGCCATTCAATTAACATAGAATTATCTACTTTTTTAGTTACAGTAAAATAAAACTTTACTTCTTGTACACTAATGGGAGCTTTATTGGGAATAATTAATGCATTAGACATCAAACTTACTCCACCTTTTTCATTATATGCTTGAACACTACAAGTTTTACCACAATATAATTCACTATCTTCATATCTAAAATGAAACCAATTGGAATTAGTCATGCCTATTTCTTGATTATCAATAAATACTCGATATCCAATTGCTGATTCCACCGCATTCCATCTGATAATGGCACCATCGTCATATGTTGGAATACTACAAGCAAGCCCAGTTGGACGATTTAATACTATATCACCATCTTTATCATTATTACAACTAGTAAATGATAGTAAAAATAATATTGTTACTACTATGAACCAACATTTTCTAATCGACATATTAGGCCTCCTTTTTTATATTTTACCACATATTTAATTTTATTGCAAGATATATCGTTTAATTACCCATTTTTAATTATTTTAGTTGCATTTCAATTTTTAATTTATTATCTATTAACGTTACTTTACCTAAACTTCCTGTAATAATCGGCATTGAAGGTGACAAATGTCCTAAATCAGCATCAAAAATTACTGGAACATGATATTTTTGAACTACTTCTAGTACTGCTTCAAAACGATTTAGTCCTAAACAATCATCCATTCCCGATAAAGGGCGTCCAATAATAAATCCTTTAACCTTCTTGAACCAACCTGCACTTTCTAATTGAACAAAAGCTCTACGCATTGCCATTGTATTTAAATCACATGCTTCTAAAAACCAAACAATTCCATCGTTTTGGTATTTTTCAATAAACTCTTTTGTCTTATCAAAAGGTGTTCCTATTAATCCCACTAAAATATCTAAACAACCTCCTAGTAATCTTCCTTCAAAAAATAAATGATTGTTAGGGTAACCTATTAACTTAGTATCTTCAGTTAAAACTAAAGCATCCAACGGGTTCTCTTTTTTTTGATTATCTATTTTTTCCCATTTTTCATAGTTATGCACAACGTTTTGTTTACCACTTAATAAACCAAAAGCATCAGTTAGTGATTGATGCCAAGGTGTAATTCCAAATGATGGAGCATTAGGACCATAAATTGATGCCACATCACAAATAGTCGGTAATAAATACGTTAAATTAGTATTATCTGAATATCCCATAAACCATTTAGGATTTTGTTTTATTAATTCAAAATTAACATATGGCAAAATTTCTACCATCAATTCTCCTCCACCAACAGAGAACAAAGCTTTCGTATCTTTATCAAGAAAATACTTATTTATTTCTTCACCACATTTTTCTTTAGTATTACTTCTACCTATTACTTCTGCTTTATAGACATTAGGTCCACATTCAATTTGATAGTTATTGTCTTGTAATACACTAATACTTGCCTTTAATCTACTCAAATATGGTTCATATGTACAACCAAATGATGGAGCAACATAAGTAATTTTATCATTTGGTTTAATAAATACTGGATATTTCATCGTATCCTCCAAACTTGTTTATTTATCTATTTTATCTATTTTTTTAATTATTTTATTAATATTAAAATTATCTATTTTTTTATGGATATCCATTAAAATATTATCTGTTACTTTAACAACTGATAACCCTATTTTATCCACAGCATCAGTAATTATTTGACGTTGTTTAGCTATTTCTGTAATTTCTTTTTCTAATTTAATTAATGGTTTATCAAACGCATTTACTTTTAATTCTTCAAATTCAGATAAAATATCTTCTGTTTCTTTAAAAATTATACGTTCTCTTTCTTTTGTTAAAAGCAATTGTTGATATTTTTCAGCTAAACTAGCAATAATGTTTAAAAAAGTAATAAAGTATTGCGGACGAACAACATACATTTTTTCATAATCTTTAACTTTACGAATTGGAACATCATTTGCCTCATTCCATTCAAGTTCACTAACTAATAAGGCATATTCACAATTTTTCTTTTTCCGATCACTGTCTAATTTTTTATAATGATCTGCATTTTTCTTTTTATTAATACTCATTGGATCTTCACTTTTCATTTCACAAACTACAGATGTTAATAATTCTTCTTCAAGTTTATTTTCATTTGCGTAAACTTTAAAAATATAATCAGCTTTACTTCCCTTTACATCATCATCTTCTTTAACAACTTTATTATCTTTAATAAAGGTACAATTGTTGAAACCATTTATAGAAAATTGTTCAAATTCATTAGCACACCAATGCTCTAAACGTTCACCAATCTTTTTAACATTTAAAGTCGATTTTTCTAGAGTTAAGCGATTTTTCTCGTCTTGTAAACTATTGATTATTTGTTGATATTTCTCTTCTTTCTTTAAAAATTCTTTCTCTTTTGTTAAAGATACTTCTTTTTTTATATATTCAATACTATTTTCTAATGTATTAATTTTATTTAATAATTCACCTTGTTTTTCTAAATTTTCTTTTTCATATCTTATTTTTAATACTTCTTCTTGAGTTTTTATTTGAGCTTCTAATGCAATTATTTTATTCTGCAACTCTAAACCAGCAGTTAATTTAGCTTGTTTAATAGCCATTTCTTGGAGTTTTATTAATTCCTTTTCACGCTCTTTTAATTTTAAATTATATACTTCATCTAAACCTTTTTCAATTGTAGTTTCTATATTACTTAAATCAATATTGTTTAATGATAAAAGATCAATTTCATCACCTTTTTTAGCATCTTCGGCAATAATCAAGGTATTTTTATCTTTAATTAAAACATTCAAAATCTTACTCATTATAACACCTCTTTTTAATACTTATAATAATTATAGCACATTTTTAATTATAATGTTGAAAAATAATTGTTTTATGTTTTTACTTGTATATTTATACCCAGCTTATTTACAAAATTCGTGCTTATTGTTTGATTTCTTAAACAAATAAGATTATAATTAGCATGGTGATAATATGGATATAATAAAAAAACGTACTAAATATGAAATGGATATGTGCAATGGTAATTTATTTTTAAAAATAATTGTTTTTTCCTTACCGCTTGCGGCAATGGGAATATTACAACTATTGTATAATGCTGCCGACTTACTGATTGTCAGCAACTTTGGAAATAATCCTGATGCTTTAGGGGCAGTAGGATCTACCTCTTCTTTAATTAATTTAACCGTTAATCTCTTCATGGGATTATCAGTCGGAACTAATGTTGTTTGTGCAAAATTATTTGGTGCTAAAAATACAGATAAAATAAAAAACGTTGTCCACACATCTATTTTAATTAGTTTTATCATAGGTATTTTCTTAGGAATCTTCGGTTTTTTATTTGCGAAAGATTTATTACATTTAATGCATAATGATTCTATTTATTCCGCATTGTATTTAAAAATTTACTTTATAGGTATGCCATTTAATTTAACCTATAATTTTGCCGCTTCTATTTTACGTGCAGTTGGTGATACCAAACGTCCTTTATACTTTTTAACCATTGCAGGAATTGTCAATATTATATTAAATTTATTCTTTGTTATTGTGCTTCATATGGACGTTGATGGAGTTGCTATTGCAACTGTTATTTCACAAGCAGTTTCTTTTATTTTAATTATGCTTACTTTGATGAAAACTAAAAATTGTTATCGTTTTAGTTTTAAAAATTTGAAAATATCTAAAAATGAGTTGTGGGAAATTACCAAAGTTGGTTTACCTGCTGGAATTCAAGGTTCTTTATTTTCTATTTCTAACGTCTTAATTCAATCATCTGTAAATATGTTTGGCACAACCGTTATGAATGGTAACTCAGCTGCTTCTAGTATTGAAGGTTTTGTATACGTAATTATGAACGCTGTACATCATGCCGCCTTATCTTTTACTGGTCAAAACTTAGGAGCCGGAAAAATTTCAAATATTAAAAAAGTTGCTTGGTATTCTTTAATTATTGTGACTATTATTGGAATTATTTTTGGTGGGGCCTTTTTCTTACTTGGCGAACAACTTCTATCTATTTATACACATAATTCAGCAGAAATTGAAGTAGGAATCATTAGACTATGGTATTTATGTTTACCTTATTTCTTATATGGTTTAGTCGATGTTATTGTGGGAAATTTAAGAGGGCTTGGTTCTTCCACTACTCCAATGATTGTTTCAATCTTAGGAATTTGCGGAATGCGTATTGGATGGGTTTTTTGGATTTTTAATCCTAATACCGACTTTGTTAATGTCAATGATTTACATTTGCTATACATATCTTATCCAATTTCTTGGATTATTACTTTCACAATTCATATAATTTGTTATGTTTTTATTTTTAGAAAAGTTAAAAAGCGTTTAACAAATCAAAACATGATTCTAAATTAAAAAGGGGATGTCCCCTTTTTTTATACATTTATTTTTAGATATACTGGGGCATGATCACTACCCAAAATTTGTTCATATATTCCTGCATCTTCTAACTTTTTCCGCAAATCATTAGATACAACAAAATAATCAATTCGCCAACCAATATTCTTTTCTCTTGCCAAAAAACGATAACTCCACCAAGAATAGGCTATTTTATTAGGATAAAGATATCTAAATGTATCAGTAAATCCAATTTTCAATAGTTCATTAAACTTTGTACGTTCTTCAATAGAATATCCTGGATTTTGTTCATTACTTTTAGGATTATATAAATCCATTGGATTATGAGCAACATTTAAATCTCCACAATATATAACTGATTTTTGTTGTTTTAATTCATTTAAATATTGACGCATATTATCCTCGAATTCTATTCGATATCTTAAACGAGCTAATGCTTCTTGACTATTAGGAACATAGGCAGTTACAAAGTAGAATTTGTCAAATTCTAAAGTTATAACTCGCCCCTCATCATTATATTTACCATCTTTTAATCCATAATAAACATTTAAAGGCTTTTCTTTAGTATAAACAAGAGTCCCACTATAACCCTTTTTTAAAGCACTATTCATATAGTGATAATAACCCTTCTTATCAATCACAGCTTGTCCTTCTTGCATTTTAGTTTCTTGTACCGCAAAAATATCTGCCTCTATTTTATAAAAAAAATCATCAAAACCTTTATTAAGACAAGCTCTAATTCCATTTACATTCCAGCTAACAAATATCATATATCCTCCTAAAACAGTTTACTAATAATTAAAATAACTTCTCCTAGTATTCGTTAATCTTCAACATTATAATTATTGAAGAATGTACTATCTAAATCAATAACAGCTACTACTTTTTCCACTTTTATAATAGATACCACAATTTCTGAATTAGGTAAACTTGAGAAAGCGATATGCCAAGAAAATTGATGAACATTTGATATTAAGTAAGTTATCTAATTTTGGGCAACAGACTACATACATCTTTACCTAAAGGTATAATAGTACATGCTAAAGGTCCTTGAAAAAAAACCTAAATATAAAGTTTTTCTATCATCGAATATATAAAAACCACACCATAAAGTATTAGAAAAACTTTCTTGAAAAAGACGAGAGATATTTGATAAATTAGATACTAATGAAATACGAGTATCAATTATATTTTTAACATTGTTAAGCAAATTTTTCTTATATATTAATTCTAAATCCATAATTATTTTCTCATAACCTAATCATAATACATTTTAAAAGCTAGTTATATTATAATTATTAAAGTTGTCAAAGCAGTGATAATTACAATGGGAGCCAATATAATTCCATATTTTAAAAACTCTTTAAATCCAAAGTTTAAACCTGATTTGGTTAAAATTCCCATCCACATAATTCCTGCTAATGCCCCAATTGGTGTAAAATAAGCTCCAATATTGGAAGCAATAATTGAACTATAAATCTTTTCATTTATAAATACCATATTAGATGATGAAATTATTTTTTCAAACATCACACTCATCGGAATATTATTTAATATATTACATGATAAGAAAGAACTTAAACCATATGTATAAATTGTACTAATTTTGTTCACCGATAAACTATCTAACCATACCGCAAGCTTATCAATTACTCCACATTTTGTAAGAGCAGTGACAATTATAAACATCGACAAAATAAATGGTATTAAATTATAAGGCAGTCTTTTTAAACTATGTCCTAAATAATTTTCTTTTTTTATGATAAAATAAATTAGTAAAATTATTAATAAAGATATTCCAAAAATTAAACAAATTAACCACATTTCTAAATTAATATATGAGGCAATTGCTAATAAAATGGTACACAATCCTAAATGAATTATTCCTATAATTGTCACAAAAGGATTTATTGTAACAACAATTTCATCTTCATCAACAATCATTTTCTTATTTAATTGTTTTTTAAAAATTAATAGCAATAGTACTAAAGCAGTAAATCCCGCAACAATAGTTGGAATTATCATTATTTTAATATAAGTAAAAAAATTGATATCAAATGAAGATGCTAAATAAATATTAGTAGGATTACCTATAATTAGCATCATCGACAAAGTATTTGCAAAAATAAACTCACCTATTAAATAAGGAATAGGAGAAACTCGAACATGTTTAGCAAAATAACATATAAATGGTGTAAATGTTAAAATAACAATATCATTTGATGTAAAAATCGTAAGTAATGATATAACCATCATAAGAGAAAGAAATAACTTTTTTTGACTACCCTTAGTAAGAGAAGTTGCGATAACCGCACATTTTTTAAAAAAACCAGCTTCATCTAAAACTATTGATAGAAAACTTACCGCAATAAATAATACTAATATCTTAATTGGATTAATACTATTATTAGAAAAGAAAACTTCTTTAATTTCATAAATTGTTATTTCATTAAATAATAACAATAAAATTGCTCCCAATAAAGCTACTATCCAAAATGTTTGAAATTCAACGTTTTTAAATCTTATGGTAGGTTTGAAAATTATTACCGTTATTAATAATAAAATTGTTAAGATACTAATTACAATTGTCAACATATTCTTCCACCTCAAACTCTAAAAAGTATACCACTTTTTAAAAAATAAATCTAATATAATAATAAAGTTCATAACCAATTATAGTTACGAACTTTATTTTTAATTTCTATCTTTTAGCAGCAGATTAATTATTTCTTTATCTGTTTCAGCCATACCTTGGGAAGCTAATATACCAACATTTTTAATAGTATTGTCAACACCATCAGTAACAATTCCCTCACCACTATAAAACTCATTACCTTCTTGATAAAGTTTAAACCCTAAAATTCCAGCTTCTACACTTGATGCTATTTTAGCTGCACATGAGGCTTTAGCTCCATCACAAATTATTCCAGAAACAATTGCCAATGAATTAACGATAGTATGAGATATCATATTTAAATCACCACCATATAAATACGCAATGGCCGCTCCTGCCGCACAACCTGCCGCAACTACTCCACAAAATGCCGACAAACGACCAATTCCTGATTTTATATGCGAAGTTAAAAGATTAGAAAGAACTAAAGCTCTAATTAATTTTTCTTTAGACACATTTAATTCTTCAGCATAGACAATAACAGGTACTGAACAAGTAATTCCTTGATTCCCACTACCACTATTTATTACAACTGGTAATTCACAACCATTCATTCTCGCATCAGATGCCGCTGCTGCATAAGCTTTAGCTTTAGTCGAAATATCATTTGGAAAACTTTTTAATATAGTTTTACCTATATTAGCACCATTTTTATTTTTTAAACCTACATCAGCAATTCGCATATTACATCTAATTTGGTCAGTTATTAATGCTTCAACTTTATTAATTTCAATCTTTTCAGCAAAATCATAAATATCCGCAACATTTAAAACTCGATGATCAGTTAAATTACTTACTGTTTTTTTATTTTCTAATGATTGATTAATTATAATATCATCGTTTTTTCTTAAATAGACAATATTAGTATGATTGTCTACAATTCGTCCTTCAACAAAATCATCTTTAGTATACATAACAATACTAATATCAAAGATAAAACAATCTTTTTTATTGTATACATTTATTTTAGTATTTTTTAAATAATCTTGACATTTAATAATTTCATCATTTGTTACTTTACTTAAACATTCTAATTTTAAATCTTTTCGACCTGCTATAATCCCAATTCCTATAGCTGATTTTATTCCTCTCATTCCATTAGTATTAGGAACCACCACAGATTTGACGTTTTTTAAAATATTTCCTGATACGTAAACATCTATTCTTGGAGGAGTAACTCCTAACAAATCTTTAAGAGTAGCTGCCAAGTAACTAACAGCAATTGGTTCAGTACACCCCATTGCTTTTTGTAATTCTTCTTTTAAAATACTTAAATACTCATTCTCATACTTCATAGATTGACCTACTAGCTAACTGCTCTTTGAGAAATATTTTTAAGTTCATTTTTTTGATATTGTAACATAAATAATTGATAATAACGGCCCTTTTGTTTGAGCAATTCTTGGTGTGAACCTTGCTCAATGATACGTCCATGATCAAATACAAAAATAATATCCGCATGTTGAATAGTTGATAATCGATGAGCAACCATTAACATAGTATTATTTTTTATAACTTTTTCTAAAGATTCTTGAATTATTTTCTCCGTTTCTGTATCAATATTAGCTGTTGCTTCATCTAAAATCATAATTTTTGGTTTATGAACAATCGTTCTTGCAAAAGAAACTAATTGTCGTTGCCCGAGTGAAAGATTATTACCACGTTCACCAACATGAGCATTAATTCCTCCTTCAATTTTATTAATAAAAGAGGTAGCATTTACTTCTTCACATGCCCTAACCACTTCTTCATCTGTAATAGTTTCTTCATCTAGTCTAATATTTGAGGCAAGAGTCCCACTAAACAAGAAAACATCTTGAAGCATTTGTCCGATTTGACTTCTTAAAGACGCTAATTTAATTTTTTTAATATTGATTCCATCAATTAGAATTTCACCTTTTTGAATATCATAGTTTCTTACAATTAAAGAAAGAATTGTAGTTTTTCCAGCACCTGTTGCACCAACAAAAGCCGCACATTCATTAGCATTAATTCTAAAAGAAACATCTTTTAAAATCCATTCATTTTCCACGTATGCAAACCAAACATTTTTAAACTCAATATTGCCCTTTAATTCAACATCCATCGCATCTTGTTCATCTTGTATTTCTGGTACAATATCTAAAATAGAAAAAATCTTTTCTGCAGCCGCAAATGCTGATTGTAAAGTATTGTATTGGTCTGCTAACGTTTGAATAGGATTAAAAAATTTCGAAATATATTGATAAAAAGCATATAGTTCATCAAACGTAATTGCTAGACTCATCCCCGCATAAGTAACATTAATAGCTTCATTACTTCCAACAAAAATAATTAAAATAACCGTTAAAATGTACACTAAATATACTGATGGCCTAAATACTCCGAAGGTAAAAATTTCTTTAAATGAATTTTTTCTTAATCGTGTATTAGCCGCTTTGAATTCATTATATTTTTTTTCTTCTTGATTAAAAATTTGAGTAATTTTCATACCAGAAATATTTTCAGATAAGAAGGCATTCATATTCGATACTTCAGTACGTACTTCACGATGTACTCTTCGAGAGAATTTTCTAAATACAATCGTTAAAACTAAAATAACGGGCAAAACACATAATACAATTAATGCTAAATGAACATTTAAAGTAAGCATTGCCACAAATACCCCAATAATTGTAGCAGCATTTTTTAAAATACTTATTATAACATTAGTATATAATTGAAACAAAACGTTAACATCACTAGTATCTCTAGTTACCAACGTTCCAACCGGGATTTCATTAAATTGGTGATGTGATAAGGATTGAATATGTACAAATACATCTTCTCTTATCTTATAAACAATTCTTTGCCCAGTATAGTGTAATAACATTGTTTGTATAAATTGTACAACATACATTATAAGTGTTAATACTAAACAAATAACAAAATACATTACAATCTTATCAAAATTAATAACTGATTGTCCTAATTCTTTCAAACTTAAACTAATAAGTAAAGGACTTAAAATATCTATTCCTACAATAATTATCATTAATAAAATAGCCAAAGCATATCTAAGAAGATATGGTTTCATATATTTGAATAAACGTTTGTACATTATTTACGCCTCCAATTCCTTTTCTAGTTCTTGAAGGTGAACTTCATGTTGATAAATTTTGCAAGTTTCAAGCAAATCATTGTGGGTCCCTACCGCATTAATCTTGCCTTCATCAACAACAATAATCTTATCTAAAGTTTCTAAAGTTGAAATACGATGAGCAATAATAATTGTTGTTTTATTTTGACGAATTTTTCTTAATTCTGTTAAAATATGACGTTCAGTTAAAGTGTCAACCGCACTTAAGGAATCATCTAAAATTAAGACAGGAGCATCTTTAATTAATGCTCTAGCAATCGAAATCCGCTGTTTTTGACCACCTGAAACCGTCACACCTCGTTCGCCAACAATAGTTTTATATCCATCTTTAAATTCTGATACATCTTTACTAATACCACTAGCATATGCCGCTTGTTCAACCTTATCAATATCCACCTTTGGTAAAGCAAAAGAAATGTTTTCATCAATCGATTGTTTAAATAAAAAATTTTCTTGTGGTACATATGCAATTGAAGTTCGTACTTGTTCTAAAGAATATCCCATAATATCTAGATTATCAAGTAAAATTTTGTTTTCCTCAACATTATAAAGTCGCAGTAATAATTCAACTATTGTTGTTTTTCCAGAACCAGTTGCCCCCATGATTCCCACAATTTCCCCTTGCTTAATTTCAAAGGAAATATTTTCTAAAACCTTATTGTTAGAATTGGGGTACGTAAAATCTAAACCATTAAATTTAATATTTCCATTAATTGGCGTATCAAATTTAACATGATCATCATTAATTTCAGGAACTTCATCTAATAATTTAGATATCCGTTCTTCACTGGCTTTCGATTGACTTCTTAGATTAATCAAATCGCCAATAGCCATAATTGGCCAAATCAATGAGCCAAAATATGCATTAAAAGTTGTTAATTTCCCAATGGTGAAAGATCCATTAGGATATTCTTCAAGTGATGCTAGATAAATAGTATAACCACCAATAACAATAATTAAGATTGTAATTACTCCTAAAACACTCCCAATTACTGAACCTACCATTGATTGTTCTTTAACGTAATCAATACAAGTATTCATATTATCATCATTATAACGTTTAAATAACATTTGACGTTTTTTTTCTTTAACATATGCTTTAATAACATGGATACCTGTAAAATCTTCTTGAACATAATCCGATAAATCCGCAAAGGCATCTAAATTACGTTTAACTTTACGTGAAATTCGTTTACGCATAAGCATTGAAAAAACTGATACAAAAACTAGGGGAACAAAACAAATCATCGTTAACTTCCAATCTAATTTAAGCATTTCAATAAATGCTAAACTGCCTAAGGCGATTACATCAAATAACATTATTGTTCCACTACCAAATGATTGGCGAATCATACTTAAATCATTAGTGTATAAAGCCATCAAGGCACCTGTCTTATTTTCATTAAAATATCTTGGTGATAATTTTTCCATATGAGCAAACATTTCATTACGAATATCTGCTTCAATTTTTACTCCATTGCCAAAAATACAAATTCGCCATAAAAAACGTCCAGCAAACACAATAAAAGCAACCCCTAGCATCTTAATTGAATAATTTAAAATCATCTCTTTAGTTAGAGCATTATCTCTAATGCCGTCAATAATATCTCCAATTATTTCTGGAATTTCAAGTTGAAAATAATCAACTAAAATCAAGGCTATAATTCCAATAATAAATAAGAAACCATACTTGAAATAATATTTTGTAAAATGTTTACCTATTACCATAATGTCACCTTTTATTTCCTTTTGGAATATTTTATCATAAATTAGCTTATTTTACATTAATAAAGCATTTTTGATTTATGAACATAAAAATAGCAATATCCCTATTTAAAAGATATTGCTTAATTTTTTATCTATTTTATATTGGTATCTCTAATAAGTAAACGTTCTTTAGCTTCAACTAATCTATCATTATTAGATAAAATATATGTATTACCTTTAGTTCTAGTAATTGCCGTATAAATTATTTGCCTATTTAATAATGGATGGCCTTTTACATTAGGTAAAATTACTAAAATATTTTTATAATCTGATCCTTGGGATTTATGAATTGTAATTGCATAAGCCAAATCAATTTCACTTTTTGATATTAATCTTAATGGATAGAAAATAAAATCCTTGATTTTAAAAATTTTATCTTTTAATTTTCCATCTTCATTTACTAAGATTGTTGATTTTTTAACCATAAAGTATAATGTATCATCATCTTTAAAACTAACTAAAATTCCGGAATCACCATTATATAAATCCAATAATTTATTATTTTTATTAATCATCATTAGCATTCCGGGATACCGTCCATTATATGATAAGGATGTTTGAGAATTAATAAATGATTTACTTATAAACTTATTAATTTCTTGTACACCTCTTACTCCTTTGTTTTCTGCACAAAGTATTTTTGCTTTTTCCGTCTTATCAAATAAATCTTTAAGGTATTTGATATCACTTGGATCTATATTAGTTGATAATTCTTGTAAATTACTATAGTATTTTTGACCCCATATATATGAAACATGTTCAATTACTTCACGAGGTGTAAAACCTTCTTTGTCAATATTATAAAAGTATACTGGTTTCGAATTATCATCAGGTTTTATTTCAAAAGTCTCAAAATCTTGCCAATCCTCTTTTTTAATAATTAACTCTTCATTATCATTAATAATTCTAGCTAATTCATAAATTTTAGTATTTTTACTAAATCTAATTGATTCATCTAGTTCAACAATATTATCTTTTAGCGATTTTTTAGTTAACAAATCACCAAAAACAGCACCACATTCAACCGATGGTAATTGGTTTTTATCACCCATAATATAAATAAAAGCATCTTCAGGAATCGCTTCTAAAAGGGAATTAAATAAACAAACATCAATCATACTTGCTTCGTCAATAACAAATAATGATTTTTCTTCAAATTGATGATATTTATTATATAAGAATCCCTTAGTTTCATAGTCAACATCCAACAATCTATGAATGGTAGATTCTTGTAATTTATTAATTTTTTTAATAATATCTTTATGGCTATTTTTGTACTCTTCTTTAAGATTGGCAAGCCCATTAATAATACTTTCTTTCATTCTACTGGAAGCTTTACCACTAGGCGCAACTAAATATACCTTTAAATCATCTTGATAGTTCTTAAGTAAATTAATTAGTAGAAATAAAATAGATGTTGTTTTACCTGTACCAGGTCCACCTGTAATTATTAAGTTTTTATTTAAACCTTCATTAAATGCTTTAATTTGACCACTAGATGGAGTTATTATATTAGTATCAACAAATTCCTCATAAGAAACAATGTTTTTAATATTTCTTCTTACTTTGAATAATTTATCAATATTTGTGATAATACCACGTCTTGCAACATTATATTTTTTTAAATATAAATAACCTTCATCAATCTGAAAAATCTTATCATCACCAATTATTTGTGGTAGTTCTTTTACATTAATTAAACTTAAATATTCATCAATACATAAAATTGCAATAGTTTGATAATTATTAAATTCTTCTTCATCAAAATCTTCATTATCACTTAATAAAATTTTATTATCATTACATTTATTAAGCCACTTTTGCTTTAAAATTTCTTCATCTAAAGAAATACAAATATTTCCATCATTAACTAAACTAAAGTATAGGCTACAGATAATTAAATAATAATTTTTGTTATCATTATCTTTAATTTCTTCTTCGATTAATTCTAATATATATTTCCATATTTCAGTTATCATCTTATTTTTTAAAAGAAAATCATAAAAAGACTTATAACTAATCATTATTAATTCCTCCTACTTTATATTTAACAATTTCATTAAATGAAGTTTCTAAATCTTGCCAACACTCCCATGTTTGGGCATAAACACCATTACTTGTATCTTTGTTGCAGCCTCTTAAAAACACATAATATATTCCCCCAAAATGTTCTTCAAAAATACTTTGATATGTTTTATTAGGCATAGATAATTTCAACCATTTAATTAAGCAATATGAATATAGCACTCTTTGAATAGAATAACATTCATCGACATGGTTTTTAAGACTATCCAATGTAGAATAACTTACAAAATCATCATTTAAATGATCTGATTTCCAGTCTAAGATAGAATAGTAATCTCCATTTTTAAAAATTAAGTCAACAAAACCATTACAATAGTTTTTCATGGTAACCATTGGTAAATTAAAGTTAAATTCAACTTCATCAAGTTTATTATATAATGAGATATCTTTTAACTTAATATATTTATCAACAAATTTATTTCCATGAATGACAGGAAGAGAAGCATTTAATACATTTTCAACCATTAGAGTTGTTACATCTAACCATTCATCATTAATTTTAATACCTTGTTTATTAAAACACCTTGTAATCTTTTTACTTAAATCATTATTAAAGTTTTTAAAATCTAATCCCTCAAATATTTCATGAAGTGCAGTACCCACCTTAGCCCCTCGTGGATAATCAAATGGTATATCAATTGAATCTAATACATTATTATAATTGCCACTAATAGAAAGTCCAATTTTATCAAATATTGAAAGTCCAGTTTTTATAGTTCCTTCTTTATCTTCTTCATCATGATTATCATTAATCTCAATTTCACCATGAGATAGTGAAGAATATGAATGTTTAAAAATTTTTTTACTATTACTTGAATCAATCAGTTGTTTTAAAAACTCTTTTTGTTCACTTTTATTAGACTGATTATGGTCTTCGTTTTTATTTGTAGAAAGAATATTACTAACTTCTTTTCTTAAATCATCATAACTCTTATATGAATTGTAAACACTTAAATAACTATCACTATAATTATCCATAAATGAATTAATCGTTGTCTGCAAAAATTTTATTTTTAGATTTGTATAGTCAGGTAATAAAAGTAGGAATTGAGGCCTTGTATATGCTACATAGAATAATCGTTTTAGCTCTTCATTTTCTTCATCTTTCCATTCTTTAGAACTTTGAAATGAAAGAATTTTTTGAATTGTACCATTTTTATCTTCTTCATAACTTTCAAAAACTTTATTAAAAGTCTTTTTTTCTTTAAAACCACCAGCACAAATTACAACAGGAAATTGTAAACCCTTTGAGGCATGAATTGTCATTAGTTGAACACAATCAAAGTTAGTACTTTTTTCAATGATTGTTCCATTTAACTCATCACCATCTAAAGTTCCATTATCTGATAAATAAGTTAGTTTCCTTATTAATTCTTCAAGTGATTTTCCTTTAGATAAAAATTCAATACAATAATCAGCAATTTGTTTGTATATTGCAAAAGATTGAATTTCTTTTAACGAATTCAGTTTATCTGTTAATCTAGATGTTTCTAAAATATCATCAAATAAAGTCTTCCAGTTTCTTTTTCCTGCAAGAAATTTCCATCTATAAATTAAACTCATTTCTTCAATATCATCTTTATTAACATATTCACTATTAATTTGCTTTAACGTTAGCCCAAAGAAATTAGTAAACAATGCTTTCTTAAATACATTGCGATTTCTACCAGTAAAATCTGGACTATTAATAGCATTTAATAACACAATCCAATGTGTACATTCTTTCCCTTTAAACAATTTTTGATCCTTATATTTTAGATATGGTATTCCCGCATTTTTAAGTGCCTTTTCAATTAATAGAAGTTCGTTTTTAGTTCTAGTTAATACTGCAAAATCTTTAAATGAAACATTACGAAATTCACTTTCATCTTTATCTTTAACCCTAAGTCTTGTTTCATTTTCAGCATTTTTACTGCAACAATTAATTATTTGTTGAACCGCAATCATTGCGAATTCATAATCTTGTAATCCTTTGTCATTTTTACTTTCTGCAATCCACAATGCATTTGGTGTTTTACCATCATATAAAACATCATAATACTTTTGATCCTTTGATTTACTTAAAGCACCACAATCCTCAAATGTAGTTCCTTTAAAATCAAAATACTTAAATAACTTATTACAACTTTGGACCATTTCTTCAGTAGAACGGTAATTCTTATTTAATCTAAATACATCACCATTTATATCAGCAATATTTCTAACAGCTTTATGATAAACCTTGACATCAGCACCTTGAAAAGAATAAATCGATTGTTTTGGATCACCTACAACAATTATTTTATGTTCATCATCTTCCATAAAGATACTCTTAAAAATATCAAATTGTTTTTGATTTGTATCTTGAAATTCGTCAATAATTGCGTATAAATACTTTTCTTTTAATTTATTTTTTAATAAATCATCCCTAAGAATAGCTTCTCTAACATATCTAATCATGTCATCAAATGTTTGACTTTTATTTAGCTCTTTTTCAATTTGCCATTTCTTATAAAAATCTTTTATATATTTATTACCTATATTTTTATACCCATTAACTTCTTTCATCGCTTCCTTTAATTCTTTAAAATACACAAATGCATTATGAACATTAGAGGGCTCCCTTAGACGATTATCTGTAAAAACTTTTCCATTAAAATTAAAATTATTTAAATAATTATCTTTTATTTCTGATGCTAGCTTATGGGCATATGAATTAATTGCAGGCAAACAACTATCTAAACTATCATAGTGTTCTTTCATCATTAGATCTAGATTTAATAAATCATTAAAATCTTTTGCAGATATAATTTTTAAAACTAAATTATACGTTTTTTCTAAAGTAGGATCCTTAGCAAGAGATATAATAGTGGGATCTTCATTATTATTTTTATCTAAATAATATTTTGACACCCCCTGTTTAAATACTTTTTTTAATTCATCTATATTAAAGTTTGGATAATATATAGATAAATTAGCTATGTCATTTACAATTTCACCAGTTCTCATATATCTATCAATAAAAATATCTAGTTTATCTTCATTAATTACCTCTAATTCAAGTGGTAGTTTTGCAGATAAACCAAATTCTTTAATTGTATTTTGACAAAATGAATGAATAGTATATATCGGAGCATTATCTACATCAATTAAAGGATTAGCTATTCCTCTTCTAATACGATCTTTTAATTCTCCCGCTGCTTTTTCGGTAAATGTAACTATTAATATTTTATTTAAAGAAATATTATTCGCAACTAGTTTTTTAACTATTTCAATAATATTATATGTTTTTCCAGTTCCAGCTGAGGCTTCTAGACAATAATTTTTATTAGGATTAAATTGTGTAAGATCAAAAAGTTTAGTTTCCATTTTTTTCTCCTTCTGCTTCAATTGGCTCTAAAAATTTAATTAATTTAATATGTTCATTACGTTTTTTAGTATAGATTATATCAAAGTCATCTGTCGTATACCCTAAATCAGTATCATAATCAAACAATTTTTGTTGACTAAAATACTCCCAAGGGCTATAATCATTATTTAATTCACTAATAACTTTACTAAAAGTACGCTTTTCTTCATAAAACTTATTTACTGGTAAATAAACATTTTCTTCATAATTAACTTTAGCAAGAGATATTTTGGTTAATAAGTCTAATGCCTCAGAGGGGGTAACTTTAAAGATTCGTTGTTTTCCACGATCTAATACTATTTCATATTCACATTCCTCACGTTTCAGAACATCAACTAAGGCAAATACATATGAATTTAAGAAATCACTTTCATGGGATGTATTTTTTAATTCTTTAATTTCAAAATATATTATTTTATTCCCTTGTTCACTTACACACATCTCGTTATTACAAGTTAAAACAACTTCATTATCATTATTATTTAAAATAACATCATCTAATTTATAGACATCAAAGTTTTCACCTACATCATGATATATATAATGAATAAAATTTACACATAAGTCAAATACTTTTTTAAATGCAGTATCATTTAATAATTCATTAATATTAGGCAACTTACACTCTAGATTAAATCTTTCTTTGATCTTATTAAAATCATCAATATTTAATTCCTTTTTCTTATTATTTAACACATCAACGCATATTTTTCTAAATAAATTGCCCTTTACTATATTATTTAAAAAGAATGGCTCAAATTCATTTTCTATTTCTTCTTCTAAGTTATCATCATATCCAAATAAATGTTTTGCTTTGTTTTTAAGTGGTTCTTCTAAAAAATCAGCTAAATCTTTTAAATAAATTTTCTTTATAATATTTGATTTATACTGTTCACTTAATTTAGGTTTACTATTACTACTATTATTTAATATTTCCACAAAATAATCTTTATTAAAATATGATTTTCTAGTAAATAATTCCGCCCAACTTCTTGTTTCGTCAATATCAATTTTAGTTTCATTCATCTTATTAGTTTTAGATAAATTTCCTACAAACGTTGAAGGATAAAAATCCTCATCTGTTTTTAAATCTTTATTAATATAACTTATAACAAACTTATCGGCATTTTGAAATTGAATTAAAAATGCATTTTCAATTTCATCTTTATTATATATATTATATGACCTAATATCTAATTCATTTTTAATAACTGGAATTGGTAAATTAGCCGATGATGCATTTAAGAAAAACACATACTTACATGAAAGAACTGCTTTAGTATCAAAATCTGCAAAAGTAATCCCTTTTGTAAAATAATCACTATTTCTAACTTTTGTAATTTTACTAGCATCTAATAAAGAATAAAAAATTGTATTTCGTGGTATTAAATTATTCGATACATTAGCATTTAGCCAAAATTCAATATTTTGTACAATGTTTTTATAATATTTATTTGTTTCAAATTCATTTACATCTTTTAAAGAAAACCATTTATCTAGTTCATTTTTTATACTAAGCAAATTATTATTATTAATAAATTCAATCGAATTTACTAAATCTAGCCATTTTTTTAAATCATCTATAACACTTACAAATTTTACA
This sequence comes from uncultured Staphylococcaceae bacterium, assembly GCA_964384805.1. Classification (GTDB taxonomy): domain Bacteria; phylum Bacillota_I; class Bacilli_A; order ML615J-28; family CAG-313; genus HGM10611. Next base: position 35,601 of record CAYLLO010000008.1, read on the forward strand.
ATTGAATCACTATCAAAATCAATTGTAGTAAATGGCAAATATTTTTTATTATTTAATTCAACAATATTTTGATCAATATCGCTAATACCTGCAACTTTTGATAATAAAATTCTTTTTCTTGCGTAATCCCAATCATCACGTTCTGGACTATTACGATAGGCATTTATATCTATTAAATATCTAGACCAATTATCTACATCATCTAGTGTTATATTGCGAGTTATTTGAATATCACTATTATTAATAATGTTAAAAAAATCAAGTCTTGTAAAAAATTTTTTATTGGCAATATCAATTAGTATTTCAAAACCACTGGATATATTAGTATCAATTTTTTTACGATCATTTATAATATATGGAATATTAGGAAATTCTTCATCATCTTGATTAAATACTCTCGGAATCACATCTTCATAAACACTAATATTAGGAGCAATAACTAAAAAATCTTCATATTTATTATTTTGATCAAGTAACAACGTACATATTTTAGAATGTACAGCCTCTATTTCTCTTAATTTAGAAGGAACAGATATTAAATCAAACTCACTACTGTATTCACTATTTTTTTCTAGCATAAATAAAGTTACATTAGAATCATCTTTAATTTTATCAATTATCTTCTTTTCAAGATTATTAAAACTAATAAAACCAAAAAAATAAAGTGGATTATTGATTTTCTTTACTCTATTACATTTATTAAACATATAACTAATAGTAGATAATTCATATTCTAATGCGTTTTCTAACACCTTATTGTATAACTTTTCTTGCCACCCAGTAATATTTATTTGATCTATTTCGTATTCAAAAAATAATGATGCTAATTTATTAGATAAGTCATATAATTTAATATGATGCAGTTTATCGTTTTCATATATATATTCTTTTATTTCATCAGGTAATAAATCATATATATTAGGTAAATGTTTCATTATTAAAGTTTTCAGCTGGTCAAGACTCATTAAATCAAAATAACCATCACTATCAATTAAATCTTTTAATTTATTATCCATTTTTTTAAATACTACATTCATTAAAACATCATTTTGATGTTTTAACCAATAAGCTTTAAACCATTGTTCTGTTCTATTATTGGGAACAACAATTGTGATTTTATTAAATATATTACTTCTTTGTTTAATAATATCTATTAATTCATCGCCCAATGAATTAAGATTAAATTTACTAATAATATTTCCCATAATTATACCCTTTCTAATAATCTATTTTTTATCTAAGTCATATATAAAAATTCTACTTTAAAAGTGATAATCTTTCGAAAATAAATAGTAACACTATCAACATATTCATGTTCATTATTCAAAGGATATTCCTTAATCTAATAAATCATAAATTCTTGACCTATTAACTTTTTATTATTAATTAATTTTAATTAAAAAAATTATCACTATTTCTCCATTGCAATCCTTTTACTGGTTTTGAAGGTCTAACCATTTTAGTGCCTTTTACTGGTTTTGTTCCTGTTGTATATCTTGTAGGTATTACTTTGGAGGTTGGTCTAGCTGGCCCACCACTTGCATTTTGGGTATATAATACACAATAGCCATCATTATCATAAATCCATCCATTTTCATACCAGCCTAAGTGCTTACCCTTAAACGAATAAACAGATATATCACATATATAAGCTACAGGATTACCATTGAATAAAAAAATTGTTTCATCATCTTTCTCTGATAAATAACAAATAGGGTTTCCACCTCTATCATAAAATACTATAAAATTCATAAATTAATTCTCCTTATACCAATAATATTATATAAATAGTTTATTTATATTTAAAATTAATTTCCCATAGATAATATTTAAAAATCCTTTAAATTTATTTCAAACCGCTTGGCTATAATGGCCATTATCGCTTGCATACATTTTACATCCTACACTATAATCTTTTATTAGATTATCTAATACTTGAGGAGTTAATATAAAATTCTAATTGCGAACTTTTAATACCGTTAAAACTATTTTAAAATACTTAGTTGCATCTAATAAATATTCTTTAGATACATCATCAAATAATGATAAACTAATTTCACTTAAACTATTTCTTACGGCGGTATTTAACTACAGATAAATCTCCCCTATATTTTCTTCTTTTGAAGTTTGTCGTTTATTTTTTATCCAACAAATAAACTGCTAGAAAATTAGTGCTATTTCCTAAAAGACATTCATAATTCTCTAAACATTCTTTATCATATATCTTTACTTTATTCATCACATCTTCCATTGTATTACAATCATTTAACCCCGACAATAATAATTTATTAGGTTTTAGATTAGATAAAACAATTTCTTGATCATTATTTATAATTTTTATAATTGATGAATTATTAAGAAAAGTTAATAAATCTGTTAAATCAAAACCAATAAGCGGTGGTAATAAAACCATTTCTTTTAATGTATTTAAACAATTATATTTTAATAAAATAGAAAATATATTTTCATCTAAGATTTCTTTAAATTTAGGTGTTATATCAATATAGTGTTCACAATACTTTTCAGTAATATTAGTTATGTTAGTTATGAAATTATTTGTAAACTCAATTATATTATCTTCATCAATTATTTGTAATTGCTCAACATAAAACTTAACTTTTAAAGTGAGTTCATAATACAAATTACTTAACGCATCAAATAATGAATAATTCATTCCTTTGTAAGTAATGACAGATTCAAACATTGGTGCTAAATCTTTTGCTTTTTGGACAACATATATTAAAGAATAGTTTTGAATTATAATTTCAGATAATTCTTTTTCATCTAATTCAAGAAAATCAGAACATATTTTAATATTTTGGTTTATATTATTATCTTTATTAAAAAAATTATAAACTTCCTGGTTTAAATAGTTTTTTAATAAAGAGAGTTTATTTAATATATATTTTTTATTAATATTAATGGGATTAAAATATAATTCATTCATAGTACTAATTACAATATCATTCCTAATTAAATCAATTAATCCACTATAAACTTCCTTTAAACTCTCTAAATAGTTTTTAAGAAATGTCGCTTCTATCCATAGCTGATTTATTGATATTTTTTTATATAATCAATGTATTCTTCAAATGTATATTTCATAAATGCACCACCTAATTATTTTCTTTTTTTAAATTTATAAAATATTTTTATTCTTACATTCTAATTCTTTAACATCTCTAGAAAGAGTTTCTTCTAAAAATTTAAAACTCTATTTTCAAAAACATATTTATAGTTAAAATTCATTAACTATTATTTGTGAAAACATGAATATATTTAGCGTATTTTAATAAGAACTATCTTTTAAGACTACTTCCTTACTTTGTAAATATTCTTTGTATCTAAGTAATGCCGCAATATGACGATTATGTACCTTTTCATCATTATTTTGATAAATCTCAATAAGTCCATCTAATTTGCTATTAAATTCATTAACTGTTATAATAGAATACTTTTTCATAATTTGACCAATTGTTTTACGATAGCATTCTGCGGTAGTAGGTTTTTTAGCATTTTCAACTAGATAAGAATAAAATCCTGCAAGTTCACCAGTATAATTTTCTTTATTTAGAATAGCTTTTTTAGTACTAACTTCAGTTAGATTAGAAATAGTTGAAAGTTCAATTAATTCTAGTAATAACTCAATAATCTTTTCAAGTAAAAATTCACTATGTGAAATTTCATATGCGGCATATAAACCTTTTACTTCACCAATTTTAGTTAATAATTCAGTATTCTTATAATTTTGTAAAAAATTATTAACTGAATCAATTTTATCTTTCAAATCCATAAAGCACTCCTTTATTTTTATATAAATTAGTAGTAATATATCACATCTATTTTTATCTTTCAAGTGCTTAACATATATTTCTGCAGAAATTATGATTGTTTTATGATGATATTAGAACATATTTACATTATATTATTTTAAAACAATCCCAAAATAATAGTATTAATAACTTTATAATACTTATATTTTTTATTTATAATTCCTTCTCGATATTTTTCATTTTCTGACTTTTACAGTTGTTATGCTATAAAAGGTTTATCTTAGATATTTTTATCTTTGATAAACCTTTTTTTAATATTTTTTGTGATGAGTATGAAAAGTAAGCATATGAATCAAAACTTTCCAATAATATTTAATAAATCTCTTATAGATTCAGCATTTCAACAACTTTCTCATAGGTTTCTTTCTTTCAAAATCAAAACTTAAGTTAACTTGGAAATTGTTATTACTTATGGGATAACAAAACAACCGTCTCTATATTTGAAGTAAATGGAAACATATCAAGTGGTTGAATAGTTAAAATATGATATTTACTACTCAAATGGTTACAATTTTTCGCAAGCGTTGCAGGATTACAAGAAACATAAATAATTTTTTTAACTGGATGATCTTGTAAATACTTAAGTGTTTTTAAATCCATTCCTGTTCTTGGTGGATCAACTACAAAAACATCTGGAATAAAACCTTCTTTTTCAAATTTATTAAGATTTGATATTAAATCCCCTTGATAAAATGAAGCATTAGAAATATTATTTAATTTAACATTCTCATTAGCGTTTTTAATAGCTTCTGCATTAGTGTCTATCCCTCGAACCTCTTTAACGCTATTAGCTAACCACATCCCAATAGTCCCTACTCCTGAGCATCCATCAATGACCTTTTCATCTCCTTTAAATTTTCCAAGACTTAGCACCATATTATAAAGTTTTTCGGTTTGTTCCACATTTAATTGAAAAAAACTTGTCGGTAAGAGCTTAAAATAGAAATTGCCTAATTTTTCCGTAATTGTTTCATTTCCTACTAAAAGAAAAGTATTTTCGCCAAAATTTTCTAAAGCATCTTTATCATTATTAATACTAATATATACACTAGTTACATTTTCAATATTTAACAATCCCTTAGCAATCTTCTTGGTCCGATTATCATCTTTGAATAAAATCAATGTTACTTGAATGTCTCCAGTATATTTAGAACTGCGAACTACAATATGACGCAAAACTCCATCATGTGATTTTGGTGAATATGCTATAACTTCAAATTTTGTTAAATATTCACAAATATCTTTGACAGCTTTGCGGATATCTTCACGTTCAACATCACAATTATCAATGTATACTAAACGATTACCACCAGCCTCATACATCCCCGTAACTAATTTTTCCCCATTATAACGAACTGGAAGTTTTGCTTTATTACGATAATGCCATGGATTTTCCATCCCAATCGTGTCTTTGAAGGCTTTTTCGTTTAAATCACGATCATAATAACGATTAAAGGCTTCCATTACTAAATTCTTTTTAATTTTCAATGCCGCATCATATGAAACATGCATTAAGTTACATCCCCCACATTTGCCGTAATATGGACAAAGTGGTTCTGCACGATATGGTGATGGAGTTCCTTTAATTCTTACTAAACTAGCTTTGGAATATTGGTCATTTATTTCAGTAATTCTTACAACAGCTTCTTCTCCTGGCAGTGCCCCATCAACAAAGATTGCAAGCCGCTTGTAGTACCCTATTCCTTCGCCATTAATTCCTACTCTTTTAATGGTTATTAAAATTTCTTGGTTCTTTGTTAAAATATTTGCCATAAAATTAGTTGAGTAGACTATTTTGGTCTACACTTCTCCTTTCATTTTATCCAAAATATCATATTGTATATAATCATGTGCTGTTATTTATCACAAAATCATAAATATTAAAATTAAGACATATAATTTTTTACTATCTTCTTTAATTCGTTTGCATAAATAATTCTTATACTTATTATAACACATTTAACAAAAAAAAGATATCATAACGATATCTTTTTAAAGTTCTGTTACAGGTGATAACTCATAACCTTGATTTCTTATTTCATCAATAATCTCAGGTAAAGCTTCTTTATTTGACGTTGATACCGTATGCATCAAAATTATTGCACCTGAATGCAAATTATCTATTACACTATTGTAACTATACTCTTTTCCTTTTTGATGCTCTGTAGACCAATCTTTAAAAGCAATTGACCAAAAAATAGTTTTGTAGCCTAATTCTTTTAAATTCATTAAACTATTATGGTCAAATTCACCTTTTGGTGGTCTAAACACTTTTACCATTTCTTCCCCTGTTACTTTTTGGAAGTTATCTTCTAACTTTTTTAAATCATTTTCTAACTCTTCTTTAGTTTGGGAAGTAATACTTTTATGCGAATAAGAATGATTGGCAACAATATGCCCTTCTTCCACCATTCGCTTTGTCAAATTTTGAAATCGGTTAACAAAATCTCCTGTCACAAAAAATGTAGCCTGTACTTTCTTATCTTTTAAAGTATCTAAAATACTAGCTAAATTTCCATTATCATATCCTGCATCAAACGTTAAATAGATTTTTTTCTCATCTGGAGAACCAACATAAAAACTATTAGTTCCTTCTATTTCTTGAGCATATGAACCTATTTCTGGTGGAGTATGGTCAGAGTTTTTACGAAAACCCCAACCAGCAGCTCCTACCGAAATATTAAAGGAAATAATAAATAAGAAAGTAATGAACATTAGCAGGATCCTTTTTTTCAGGATTAACACCTCCATCTATGTTCGTATATATTATTAATCTTTTGTAAAGTTTTTATGCTCTTTTAAATATAAATAATATTGGAAAATTATTCCCATAATAAATACTTTTACTAAAATATATAAATAATAGATAATAACAAATACACTCGTTAAAGAATGATATATTTTACTATAACTATTAGTTAAAAAATAATTTAAAATTGGAAAAAAAATAACTGTTAATACATACCAAATTATAGTTAACCAAAAACTTGTCATTAAACTTTTTTTAAAACTAATCTTGACGGGGATAATTTTTTTATAAATAAAACCACTTATTAACCAAATACTAATCCAATTACCTAAAAATTCAATAAAGTTTAAAAAATATTTCAACAAAATGTTGTCAGTTAATTTAAGAATTTGATTAATAAAAAAAACAAAAACAACAGATATAACTACGAAAACAACAACTAAGAAAAAGTATATAAAACCACTAATACGATTTCTTATATATCCACGTTTTTTAATTGTATAATAAATCGTATCTCCCGTTTGATTAAATGTTAAAACTAAGGTCGAAGTACTCCAAAATAAATTAATAATTAAAATAATTGTTGGTATTAATTCTTCTGTTTCAGCATAACCAACTTCTTTAATTAAAATAGGTAATCCTAATTTATTCATAATAATATTTAATAGCATTAATAACGGAATAATAATTAAAATTAAATTATACGTTATAGCGCTACTCAAAATTCTTACTGAGTAAGTTTTAGTGATTTCTTGATATAAATTTATATATTTTTTTATTTTATCAATCATATTATTAGTATTGGTAAATTTCATAATAATATAAAAATATTCTAAAAAACATCAATTCTTGTATTTAATTTTTACTAATAAAAAGTGAAACCCTATTAGGATTTCACTGATGAACTATTCAGCATTAGCGGCTTTTTGTTCTTTTTGTAGTTTTCTCGCAGTACGACAAGCTTTACATCTTACTGGATCAGCAAAGTTTTTGCTTTCATAAAATGCTTGTTCTTTTTCTGTAAAAGTAAACTCTTGTCCACAGTCTTTACATACAATAACTTTATCCATTTTTTCCTCCATAAATAAATTTGATTTTTTAACGACTATTTTTCTGCTCAATTATCTATGGTGAGAAAAAAGTTTTAAAACATCACAATGCTATTATAACACATCTTTAAAAATAATAGTTTATTTTTGACCTATTTTTTAGTTATAATTGTTTAAAAAGTTTAGTTCCTTTTGTAAAAAGTATACTTATTAGAATAATAAAAATTAAACTATAAATTAATATACATATTAAAGAAAAAAATCCTATACTCCAAGTAGCATTTCCTACTACTAAATATACTAAAACAGGTATAAGTGCTAATACAAAAGCCAAAGCTACAGATAATGGGTAAGATATTGACCTCTTGACTACTGCTTCTATTGAATCAAACTCTAATTTAGGAAAAATAAGATTAATTATTAAACCTATAATACTAGTGTTAATACTACATAATAAAGGAATAACAAAATAAAGAAATAACGTTAATGGTTTTTCATAATCCGCAAAAAAACAACTACTAATAAAACAGGCCCCTATTGAAACTAAAATATTCACTAAAATTTTACTTATAAAAATATCTTTAATTTTTATTGGATGAGCTTTTAAAATCCATAAATGTTTTCCTTCTAAAGAAACCGAAACACTAGTTGTAATCGTCGTTGTAAGAATCATACAAGATAAAACTATAATCAAAATGTCTTGAGATATTTGGATTTTACTAGGCAAAAGAGACATAAAAGCAAATACTTGATCACGCCCAATAATACGATAAGCAATACTGATACCAATTAAAAAGAAAACCCCAATAATTGTATTAATAAAATACACAGAATTCCCAAAATAAAACTTAAGTTCTTTTTTAAATAACGTTAACCATATTTTGGATGGTTGATACTTAAGTTTTTTATTTTTATGTTGATATACTTTAAATTCCTTACTAAAATAATATGTACGCAATAGTAGTGATACTAAATATATTATTATACAACTTACAAAAATAACTAAAAAAATCAAGATATTATTACGTAAAATCCATGAAAAAAGAATTTTCAAAAGCCAAAAACTGTTTAAATATTCCTGTAATTCTCCATTAAAACCGGACAAATATCTCGGTATACTATATTGAATAATTATATAACCTGCTAAACAAATTAAAGTTAATAATGATTGAATTAAACTAACATTTTTAAATTTAGATGCAAGTTTTAAAAACACTAAACTAATCATATAAGAAACTGCACTAGAAAAAATGGCAGCCAATAAAACAAAAATGATTCCCCAAACTACTACCATAAAACTAGTATTAGGTACAATAATATAATATACAATAAAAGAAGGTAGCAAAACCATCGCATATGATGCAATATCAAAAAGACAATTATAAAAGGCTTTCGCAACAATAATTTGAGTTTTTGTTATAGGTAACGCAAGTAACATTTCATTATCACTATGCTTAGACGGATAAATACTCCACATAACCGTAAATAAAAATATTAACAATAAACCAATTATTAAATTGCTAAACATTGCCATTTCTTCAGCTCCTGGCAATACTTCGCTTAACTCCACAAACTCTTTAGTAGTCATAATGGCAGTATAAGTGAAGGTTCCAATCATTAAAGCACTTATTAGAAGAAAAACTATTCCTCCACTTATAACCTTACCAACATTTTTTTTAGATGTTAGATTGCCAAGAAAAATTAGAAAATAATATTTAATTAACAAAATGATATTACTCACAATCTGTCAACTCCAAGAAAAAATCTTCTAAACTAGTATCTTTAATTATCTCATCCATTGACCCTGTTATTACTAACTCCCCGTTTTTTATAATAGCTATTTTATTACATAATTTTTCAGCTACTTCTAAAATATGCGTTGAAAAGAAAATTGCTCCTCCACGTTTACATAAATCCTTCATTAGTTGTTTAACAACATAAGTAGATTTGGGATCTAATCCTACAAATGGTTCATCTAAAATTAATAACTTAGGTTCATGAATAAAGGCACTAATTAACGCTAATTTTTGTTTCATTCCATGAGAATAAGAACTAATATAATTAGATAAATCATCAGTTAAAGCGAATTTTTTAGCATAATAAGCTATTCTTTCTTGTCGAACCTCTTTTGTTAGTTGAAAAATATCAGATATAAGATTTAAATATTGAATTCCTGTGAGTGATTCATAAATATCTGGATTATCAGGAAGATAAGCAATTTGTTTTTTACATTCTATAGGAGCATCTTTGATGGATAATCCATTAATATAAATATTACCTTCTTCAAACTCTAAAATACCAGCAATACTTTTAATTGTTGTTGTTTTTCCAGCTCCATTATGCCCAATAAAAGCAAATAGATCACCAGGCAAAATGTGTAAATTCAAATTATTAACTGCCTTTTTACCATTAGGATATATCTTGGTAAAATTATCTATCTTTAGCATATTTATTATCTTTGATATACGATATTTCCATCACGAATTGTCATAACAACATCATAGTTTTTATCTAAAATAGTAACATTAGCTTTTTTACCTAAAGCTATACTTCCCATTTCTTGATCTAATCCTAAATTTCGAGCAGGATTAATAGTTGCCATATCAATTACATCCGTAAAAGGAACATCACATTTTTCTACAACATTTTTAATAGCGACATTCATTAAAAGAACACTTCCCGCAAGAGCCCCATTTTCAAGACGTGCTTCTCCATTTTTAACAATAACTGTTTGTCCCCCTAATTCAGAAATGCCATCTTCTAATTGTTTTGCACGCATAGCATCAGTTATTAAAGTTACCTTATTATGAGGTTTATTCTTAATAACCATTTTTATTGCAGGAACAGATACATGAATTGTGTCACAAATTAATTCACAATTTAATTCATCAAGTAATAAAGCCGCTCCAACTGTTCCAATATCACGATGATGATAAGCTTTTTGAGCATTATATGTATGAGTTACATTACTAGCTCCGGCATTAACAGCTTTTTCAGCATCTTTGTATCCAGCCGCAGTATGACCTAAAGAAGCTACAACACCATGTTTTTTTAAGTAACTAACTAGTTCTATTCCCCCTTCAACTTCTGGTGCTAAACTAACTAATTTAATATTATTTCCACTTTCTTCTTGATATTTTTTAAATATTTCTACACTGGGATTAACCACATATTCTAAAGGTTGAGCCCCAATATGGTCTTTTGAAATAAATGGTCCTTCCAAATGAACACCTAAAACTAAGGCTCCTTCTTTTTTATTTAAAATTTTATAATCACGAACATTATTTAAGGCTTTGGTAATATTTTCAGGACTTTGAGTCATAGTTGTAGCTAAAAAGGCTGTTGTTCCTTCTTTAGGTAAAGCTAAAGCAATTCCTTCTAAAGCCTCAATAGTTCCATCCATCGCATCATATCCTCTAGCCCCATGAATATGTTGATCAATAAAACCTGGAACTACTATCATATCATCTGATAACACCCCTAATTCTTCAATTTCAGATTTTAAATCCAAGCTACTAATAATCCCTTTTTCAAAACCAATTGATGTTTTAATAATTCCTTTTCCCTCTACATAAACATTAACATTTTTAAAACCTTTCATATTATACCTCCATCATAAAAGTTTTAATATCCTATTTACTAAAATTATATCACATTATTTTACATTTTTCAATTAAAGTTCACATTAAGTACATTTATATTTCATTTTAATATGATATAATGTCAGTATAATTAAATTTAATATTCCCGAGTTTGCCATTTGCATAAATTACATTTTTCAAAATCATTCAAAATAT
>CAYLLO010000009.1:0-37951 GCA_964384805.1 uncultured Staphylococcaceae bacterium
ATTTTAACTTCATTTAATTTGAATAAATGGACATCATATAATTTGGCGTTCTATACTTTAACTATAATATAATCGGACAAAAGCGCAAAGCTGAGTGTGTCAGTTTGCAAGAAATTCGAAAAAGTCACGAAGTGTTGCTTTTTCCTTATCCTGCCTATAAAGTAAGGCGAAATGCAACATTAATTAATTATGACAACAAGTTTTTATCATATGCATTTAAAAGAATACAAGGAACATCCGAATCATCTCTTAAACTATATATTTTATCTATTTTATTAAATTCATTAATATAATATGTTATAACATTTATACCTATATTTTTATTATAATCAATATTTAATACATCAAGATCAAAATTAAAATTAATTATTTCATTTGTCAAATTAATATGTGATAAATAAACAAGTTCATTTGATAAGGTATTTTCAAAATTGTTAATTAATAAATCATTATGGATATCTACAATCCATTCATTAGAAAATAAAACTTTTCCATCATTCAAAATAAATGTAGGTATATATGGGCCTAAATACATTCCAAATTGATCATATGCATATAAATTAATTTGTATTAAAACTTTATTGTTTTTAGAATAATTGAAATTTTTAAACGTGATATTACTTTTCAATATATTATCATTTTTAAAAATATACAATTTAATTTCTTCATTTTCTTCATACAGTTGTGTGTATTTTTCATTATTTGAATATAATAAAAATTTTCCTGATAAATAATTTTTAACAATTGAGCCAACTTCTTTTTTTCGAAAAAATCTTACTATTAAAGGTATAGTATTTATATAAGAATCGTTTATATTGTATTGCTCAATTTTTCTATAAAATTTATTAATTAATTCTAATATAATTGAATCTCTATGAATCGTATAAACATCTTCCAAGCAATTCTTTATATATTCAATTCTGTTGTTAGTAATAAAATAATTAAATATTTTTTCCCAATCAAAAAGATTATAATTAATTTTTATCAAAGAATATATTTCAATTATACTTTGCAAAAAATACTTAAAACTTTGTCTCAAATTTCTTAAATTATAAGCATTCCAATAATAATAATTAATCAAATAAATAATTGTATCTTCTTCATTAAAGGTGTATAAACAAGAAGAATTGAAATCAATTTTTTTCATACTATTCATATTAATAAAACATGGATGATTGGTATTTTTAATTTCTATTGTAAAATAAAAGTTATCTGTTTTTATATCAACAACACAATCTTTTTCACATATTCCATTTCTAACCGAAATTACATTAAATTCTTTTTTTAATACATCTAATAAATCGTTGAACAAATCATTATTTATCACAATATCTATATCTAAAAAAAATCTTTTGTATTTATTTTCTAACATTAATTGTAATGCTAATCCTTTTACAATCCTATAATTAAACTTATTAAGTTTCGCTAATAATCGCTTAATAAAATCTACATATTCTTTTTTTCGTAATTCATATTTTGCTTTAGAAATTATTATTTTTGATTTTATTTTTTCACAAATAGGCAAACTTAAAATATAATCACTATAATTAATTAATATTTTATTATCAAACATAAATTCTAATATTAAGTCAAAATCTAAATTGGCAATATCATAAAGGTCACATGATTTATTTCTAATAATATTAATTATAAATTGTTCTTCATAAGTTAGATTATACAAATCTTTATCTAAATAATCATATTTTATATCATTATTAAGTTTATACATATTATTCATTTAATTCAACAACTCCCAAAATATTATCTATTCCAATGACATAATCATCTATCAGCAAATTATTATCGCCTTTTGTAACAAAAATAATTTTTTCATCTATTTCCCTTTTTTCGATAACTCTATGTATAGTAAAATTAGTAAATGAATGCGAATAAACTAATATATCATTCACCATTATAGTTGATATGTCTTTGTATTTCACTTTAACAATTTCTCCTTCAAGAAATGTTGGAAACATACTCTTCCCAATAATTTTCATATCATAAGAATTTTTTTTATCTTTTTCTAAATATTTTCTTAATATTATAAACCACTGTTTGAAACTAATCATTATTATCCTCTTTTATAAATTCTATAACTTTTTCATCAGGATAAAAAAACAATTTTTTAATATTAATTAATTTTGACAATATACTAACTTTATTTAAATTCATATATAATAATCTTTTATCCCAAAAATATGGAAAAGTTTGTAATGCTATTTCCTTAACTATAGATGAATTATCCATTTGTTCAACATAATTATGTTTGCCATGGTTTATTAAATAAAGTTTCTTTAAATTAACTTCTTCATTTTTGTAATAATTAGCTCCGCTGCCCTTCCATGGTGTTCCAGATGCAAAAACTTCTCCTTCTCTGATACTGATAAGGACAGTTTCATCTGTTAGCACACAGTCATCATCATAAGTTTTAAATAAAGTTGATAATGTCGTTTTACCATTTCCAGATTTTCCGCAAAAACATATTCCTTGATTATGTCCTATTTTTATTAAATTTGAATGTAATAAAAAAGAATTATTTTCAGCCAAAATCAACATAAAAAGCATTTGAAACTGCGTACTTTCTATAAAATGATGACCTGATTTAATTATTTTATGAGGATAAATATATACTTTTGTATTTTTGCTAATTCTATCATATATTACTCTTTTAACAAAAATTTTATCTTCATCACAGTAATCTAAAATATATTCTTCATCGTCTTTATAAATTTTTAATCCTAAATTATTTTCAAAAAACAATTCTTTCTTTATTATTTCATTATTAAATTCAATTAATTCCACATTATAGTAATTGTAACTTTCCAAATTACCTGCATATTGAAATTCATTTATATGCTGTGGTTCTGGGATAAAAAAACAATTATAATTAATGTTAAAAATATATTTACCAATTTTATATTTAATACATTTCGTTTTCATTGTTGTATACCATTTTATCATTTGAAAAATTATATTTTAACATTAGATTTAAATATAGCGGTAAATAAATGTCCAAATACTTTTTCTTGCATATAAAATCTGCATTACATTTATATAAATTATACTCATAATAACAACTTCCATTACAAATAGGCATATACTTACAATCACTACATTTATCATTTAAATCATTATATAGCAACATATATTGTTTTTCTACTGGATCATCATATTCATCGTTTAAATTACATATAAAAAATTCTTTTATGCCCGCTCCGCTTATACACTTATAAATACTTTTATTAGGTAAATATATGAAACTATTTTTTTGCTTCATAGTACACATTTGATAATTTAATTCAAACGGAATTTTAAAACCTTTACTTAAAATATAATCTAAAAGAGCTATCTTGCTCCTTGCTTGAAAATCTTCGGGTGATTTCCATTCATTTAACTGATTATCTTTTAATATTGGTTTCGTACTATTAATCATTATCATTCCAATTTTATCGTGAAGTTTTAAGTCGTTTAAGTAGTCTACTAATTTAAATATATCATTATAATTATTCAAATCATATACAACATTAATGTATATTTTCAAATCAGTAGCATCAACTATATTCTTAATAATATTTTCAAATGTTCCGACCCCATTTTTTAAAAATCTTCTTTTATCATGAGCGTCTTTATGTCCGTCTAAAGTTATTTGAATAATGCTTATGCCGGCCTCTCTTAAATTTTTAGAACGATTGTTTGTCAACAGAAATCCATTTGAAACAATAGTAAACAAATAATTCAAATTATTTTGAATACAGTATTTTTTCAGTTGTTTCGCTATAAATATTATTTTTTCATACTCTAGCAATGGTTCTCCACCATGAAAACACAAATCCAATTGTTTCATTTTATATTTTTTCAACATATTAATAATCCAATTTATAACAAATTCCGGTTCTAAAGAACCAAAATCATATTTTCTAACATCATTTTCAAAACAATAAATACATTTAAAATTACAATTCATAGTCATCATTAGAGTTATGTTTAATCTGCTTGTTTGATATTTCATTGAATCAAATAAATAAGCTTTTTTTATTTTCTCATTTCCAATATCATAAAAATCAACATATTTTTCTTTAAACCATTGATGATTTAGTACATTTTCATTAGGTATTCTAATCAATCTTTTATTTAAAATATTATATACTATAAAATCTTGTTTATTTTCTATTGGTGTTATTATATTATATTTAGACATTTTCATATTTATATATACCTTTCTATTTTAAGTATATTCTTGTTTGGGATACCAAACAAGAATATACTACTTTTTTAATTATCCACATCTTGCACCAGATTGGCAGCATGATGATGCCATAGCACCATAATATGCACTTCCAAATTCTTCAACTTTAAGAACAATTAAAAATGGCTTCTGATACTTTCTTTTCATACTTTCACCTCCTTTCCATTATTTAATTAATTTTTTTAACAAGTTTAACTTTTTCTAACTCTTTAATTAAATCTACTATATCTTTAGTTACTTCTTCAATACTAACATCATATATTTCACAAATTTTATTAGCAATATCACTAATATCAAGTCCTTCTTTTAAATAATTAAGAATTAACCCACCTATCTCAGATAGAAATATTGGATCTTGATTAGGACATTCGTTAAACATTACCACAAAATCATCTTCTACATTTTCAATTGTATAATCAACCACTTCAAATTTTTTATTTTTACTCATTTTTTTCCTCCTCATACAATTCTTTTTGAGCATTAAATAATTTTTGATACATCTTATTTTTACAAATTAATTCACTGTGCGTTCCAATCCCTACAATTTTTCCTTTATCCATTACAATTACTTTATCTACTAATGTGCATACTGATAAGCGATGCGATATAATTATTGAAGTTTTAATTGTAGAAATATCTAAAATTTTATTTATAATATCAAATTCAGATAATGGATCAATTGATGCAGTAGGTTCATCAATAAAAATTATTTTATGATTTCTATAACAAGCTCTGGCAATAGCTAGTTTTTGCCATTGCCCTTCTGAAAAATCACATCCACCAAAATCTACAGCTATAACTTCACTTAAATCACTATCAACTTCTAAATTAAAGTATTGTAATAACTTTTTCAGGTCATCTTCACTACATTTTTTATTTATATCTGAAATACATATATTTTCTTTAATTGAAAACTTATATTTTGTGAATTTTTGTTGACAAATTGAAAGTAAATCATATATTTTTTCAGTTTGTTTTTTTTCTAATAATATATCATCATAATAAATACTGCCTGAATCAGGTGAATACAAACCTAAAAGTAATTTTATTAATGTTGTTTTACCACTTCCATTCTCGCCAACAATTGCTACTTTCTCACCTTTTTTTATATAAAACGATACATCATTTACTGCAAAGACATTTGAATTCGGATAAGAAAAATTTACATTTTCAATTGAAATCCCATTTATAAGATCTGTTTTTTTAATAAT
Organism: uncultured Staphylococcaceae bacterium; assembly: GCA_964384805.1. GTDB lineage: Bacteria > Bacillota_I > Bacilli_A > ML615J-28 > CAG-313 > HGM10611. The sequence goes on from CAYLLO010000009.1 coordinate 5,458, forward strand.
TAATTTATTTTTAGTAATAAAATTGTCTTCTATAAAATGATAAAAATCTTTTACCATTTTACTTTGAGTATTTATATTAGCAGCTTTTATTAATATATTTTTCAATGAATTTTGTACGTTTTGTATTGCAACTAAACAAGAACTAAATACTGCAATCGATATATAATTCTTATAAATTAAATAAACTACAAAACATATACACAATCCATAGGTTAATATTTTAAATAAATCACATAACATTAATGAAAAAGAATCTTTTTTCCTAAATTGCCATACATCATCATTAATTTCTCTTCTGCACTCAACAAATTTTTGAGTAAAGTATTCTTCTGTTCCAAAAATCCTGATTTCCTTTATAGTTTCTTTTTGGGAGAATAAAGAATATAAATATTGTTTTTTTCTATTTTTTTTTGACTGATACCATTTTAGTTTATAGAAATCATTACCTCTAATTAAACGTGATATTAAAAATGGAATAACACTTAAAATTGATAATATTACCAAAAACCAATTATATGTACCAAGAGTAATAATTATAAAAATTATATTTGTTATTAGCGATGCAATTGAAATAATATTCATAAACAACGAACTAGGCACTTCATCAGATATAACATCTTTAACACGTTGAATTTCATCCATAACATTAGGTTCTTCGTACTTAATCAATTCTAATTCAGAAGTTTTTTCAATAATTTTGGATAGCCACATTTTTTTACATTTTTCATAAATAAATGCATTAATAGATATACTAGAAAAAAAATCTAAAACCTTTTTTATTAAATAGATAAACACTAATATAAAGGTGTAATGTAATAATATATCACTTGAGCATTTTCCGTTTATAAATAATTCAGCAAAATTATATATATTTGTCAAACACATTAAAATTATCATAGGAAAAAGAGCATTAACTAATGTGCAAAAAATTGTAAACACCCCATGAAATTTTGTTATTTTTAATATGTCAAAAAAAAGTTTTTTCCAAATTATGCATTTTCTTACAGAACTATTCTTCATTTTCATCACTCTCCACTATATACCATGATCTTTGAGCATTAAACATATTTGCATAAACATCATTTTTAAGCATTAATTCATAGTGGGTTCCTTGTTCTACAATTTTCCCATTATCCAAAACTAAGATTTTATCAGCAATTTTAGCAGAACCTAATCTATGCGATATTATTATACTTCCTTTATCTCCTAATACTTCTTGAAATGTTCTATATATATTATTTTCTGCAATTGGGTCTAATGATGAAGTAGGCTCATCTAAAATCAATATTTTAGAGTTTGAAAAATAAGCACGTGCCAATGCAATCTTTTGCCATTGACCTTTAGATAAGTCAATACCATTATCTTCTATTTTTCCTAAGTTTTGTCCTAAATCGATTTTTTCTTTAAAATTACATTTTTCTAAACATTTCAATATTTTATCGTCATTTAAAATATCAAGAATATTAGTCATTGCAATATTTTCTCTTAAAGTCAATGAATATTCTACATAGTTTTGAAATACTCCACTAAATATTTTTCTTATTGTATCATTAGATATATTTTTGATATTCAAATCATTTATTAATATTTCTCCTTTATTTGGATAGTATAGTTTGCATAATAATTTTATTATTGTTGATTTTCCAGCACCATTAGCTCCAACTAACGCAATTTTTTCATTCCCATAAATAATAAAACTTAAATTTTTTAAGACGAATTCATTGCTATTAGGATATTTAAAATACACATTTTTGAATTCGATTTTTATATGATTAAAGAACGAATCACTCACTTCATAGTTAGTATCATCTTCAATTTCTGATAGATTCATAAATTTCTCATAATTTTCAATTACATAAGAATTTTGAGATAGCATTGATAAGCGAAAAGATAAAGATTCTGTATTTTCCATTATTGTATTAGCAGAACTCATTAAAGTAATAAATAAAGCTAAAAAAACGGAACCCAAGGTAATTAAATTATAAATTAATATAAAATATATTATACAAATCCATAAGAAGAGTAATAAAGAACTAAGCAAATAATATTTTCTAGTTTTAATAGTTGTGTTAATTCTTTCATTCAATACTATCGAACTAAAAAAATTCCACTTTTCTTTAATAAATTTTAAAGAATTAAAAACATTTAATTCACATAAAACATTTTTATCGCACAAAATAGAACTATAATACTCCAATTTTCTTTCATTTGAAGTTTGATTGTTAAACATTTTATTCATCTCATTCATAGATTTATAATCTAAAAATGTAATTATCAAAATAAAAAATATATATATTACAGTTAAAATTACCGAAACTTGAAAAAACAAAATAGAAAGTCCTGTTATTGTAAAAATTTTAGAGACAATCTCGATAGAATTTATAAATAAATTGAAAATTTTTTCATCAGGATTTTTACTTGTATTTTTGATAATATTTAATGTGTCGCTAACATCATAATGTTGAAACTCAATTTTCTTATATTTGTTAATTATTTTATCTCCTATTGCTATATTTATTTTTTTTTGAATTTTTAAATTTAGAATATTATCAATATAAGAATTAAAAATAATTAAAGTCATTATGAGAATCAAAAAAAATACATTTTTTAAAATAGCATTTATTTCAATATTGTTGTAAAAATATTCTTGTACACTTCCAATTACTCTTTGTGTTATAAGTAAATTTACCGAAACCATAAAAGCACTGATAATACATAAAGCTATTTTTATAATTGATAATAATGGTGTAATCTTAAACACAATTTTAATGTTTTTTAAAAAAATTTTTATCATTGTATCACCCAATTTATTTTAACATAAATTTCTATTTTTTGCAAACGATTTCATTTTTGTTTCAACGCTTTCTAATATATATACTAATTAATGATAGGTATAATTTCCTCATTATAAAAAATGCTCAAATTTTATATATTATAATTTTGAGCATTTTTATTATTTATTAAATTTAATAAATCATATATACATATTAGTTATTTTCACCTAAAAGATACTTTTTATCAATTCCTTATCGCTACGAAATTCCTGTTTCCCATTTGCTTATTGTCTGAAATGTAATATTTAATTTTTTTGCTAGTTCTTCTTGCGTTAATCCATTTTCTAGTCTTAGTTTTTTAATATTTTTACTTAGTTGATGCATTATAATTACCTCTTACTTTCTATTAAAGATGATCATCTTCACAAGTATTATATCATATTGATTTTACTAATTAAATAACTTTCTTAGATATTAAACTATCCAAATGAGTGAAAACAAAAGATTAGCAAATTATTATATCTGCTAATCTAATTTTTTATTTATTATTACCACTCAATACCTACTTCAAAGCATTTTATTGTCATATATTCTTCGTATTGATTTTCAAGTTCTGCTAAATTAATCCATCCATTAGATATTAACATAGTATTGAATTCTACTTCATCATAATATCCACCTAAAACTTTTTTAGCTTCTTCATGTAAGTTATAAAATACTAGTTTACCATAACCATATGAAGCATATTGAGTCGGCATTTCAATTAATAAATTATAAATATCTTCTGCGCCATCAGAAGCATAGCCTACTTTTGACATATATTTGGCAATATCTTCTACTTGCCAATGTTCATAGTGAATTCCCGCATCAATTCTTGTTTCTAATAAGAACCCTGCTAATTGGTTGGCATATAAATAATCCATTACTAAATTAAAAACATTGTTATTACTTTGTTCTTTCGCATATTCATATAAAGCAAGTTCAACATATGTAGCCCAACCTTCGCCATGAGCAGTGTTGGTCATAATTGTAGAAATATTAGGTAAACCTAATTCTTTAGAATATACATATTCATATAAGTGTCCAGGATATCCCTCATGAGCCAAAGTCCCTAAAACATCATTCGAAGTACTATCTCCTAATTTAATAGGGTTTAAAGTAATATATTCACTACTTGTATTATCCAAAGCCGATTTCATGTAATATGCTACTGCGTTAGATACTTTTGCAGAGGCATCATCCATTTCTTTAATAACAATATCGGGTGCACTTTTTAATTCTGGTACAATTGTTTTCGCAAATTCTTTTAAATATTCAACCATTTCTTCAGGTGTACCTTTAAAAATATTCTTTTTTGCGAGAAGAGCTTCTAATTCATCCCAACTCTTAATTCCTGTTGATGTAACAATTGCAGTTTGAGCATTAATTATTTTTGATACTGCACTATTTAAAGCTATATCAATTTCTTCAATATAATCTTTCATATTGATTTCTTGATATCCTAATAAATTTTCAAGAGTTAAAACGTATAATTCTTGACCTTTTTCATATTTTGACCAATATCCTTCTTCGGATGCAGATATTTTACCTATAAATTTTTCTAAACCATCATTTAATTGTTGAACTCCAACCATAAAATAATCTACCATTGCTGATGCAACTTGGTTTTTATAATCTTCTTTTTGTTCATCAGTTAAAAATTCTAATTTATCAATTTTTTGAGATAAAATATCAACTAAATAATAATTTTCTTTATCTTTTAAAACATCATCTAAATATCCCCTCATCTCATTAATAGTATAATCAGATAACCCATATCCTTTATCCAATTTAGTTTGAACAAATAATAAATATGAAGGAAAAGCTTCTTTAGTTGATTTAATATAACTAACAAGATCTTTAACTTCTTGTTCCGTTCTTAATGAATAAGACTCCATATATGTTCCAAAGTCAGCAACATAACCCCCAAATTGATCGACATAAGTAATATTCATAAATGATGAATCTTCAATATTATATAAAGCAATATAATATTCTAAAAATGCTTCAATATTATTATAGGCAATTTGTTGATAATCACTTAAAAAAGCTTCTTCATATTCTTGTAATTCTTCTAATAATTCCATAAAGTAAGCTTTATCTTCTTCAATTTCCGTATCTTCTAATGGTTCGTATGCATACCATACCGCTTCATAATGTTCTAATCCAAAATCAGCAGGGTTTTCACAAAAAATATTTACCGACAATTGATCATCTTCTAAATAAGTTACAAAAAATTTATCTAAGTATTGTGCAAACTCTTCATTTTCTGGATTTTCAATTTTTAAAACGGCTTGATGCGTTTCTACAACCATTCCATTGGCATCTTTTAAGTAGGCTCTCGCAAAATAAGTTCCACTTTCAGTACCTTTATTATTTTCATATTCCACACTAAAACCATTTGGTAAATTACCAGTCATTTCTAATGTATGTTCATTTCCATCCGCAAGTACTTCTTTACTTTCAAATTTAACGTCATACATACTCTTAACAATATTGATTGTTACAAACACATGGTTACTTTCACTATATACTCCAGACGCACCAGCAAATAATTCTACAACATATGTACCTGGTTTAACAAGTGTTTTAACATCAACTTCTTGACCCTTTTCATCTACAATTTTAACTTTTTGAACATTATTACTCAATTCATAATCAAGTACCACTTCACTATTAGTATAGAAAGTTAATTCTTCTGTTGCCTCTAAAACGGAATCTTTACCTTTAATAATCATTGTGGCTTGTTTTTCAACTTTAATATCTTTGTATTCAATAGTAGCCATAACAATATATTCACCAGGCAAAAGTTTATTATTATTCTTATAAGTAACCTTTACGCCTTTATTTCCATATTTGTTATCGACATAGATATTATGTTCTTCACCGTCATAATCAAAAGTTGCATCTTCAAATGCTAAATTTTGTAATGTTTCCTCCGTAATATTAGCAAAACATCCTGTAAGCATTATGCTTGAACAAGTTAATAGAATCACTAACATTAGGATTTTGTTTATTATCTTTTTCATAAAGTCACCCCTTTTGAACATTATTATATAATTTTTACATTATTCTGTCAAAAAAAATGTAATGACTTTGATATTAGGTCATACTTATTATATATGTTATGGTAGTTTATTAACCTTTTTAAATAGTATTGTACCACTAAATTTTAATTGAGTGATATATCATGCACAAAAAAAACGATAATAGATAACCAAATATTGGCATTCTATTATCGCTTATTTCTTTATAACTAGTTATTAATTTATTTTTACATTATCAACGTATATAGTTGTTGTATCACCAACTACACGTCCATAAGGTTTTTCACCTGAATATTCACAATTTTCAATATATAATACACCATCATTATTTACTGTACCGATTAATGAACCTGTCTTTTCAGTATTTTCTCCTGTACATGTAGTATTTTGTACTTTACAATTAATTAATTTATAACTATCATTAGTAGTACCTGTTGCCAACATACCAACAAGCCCTGCCGCATTACCATATTCATTAGTTACTTTACTATCAGATACGGTACAATTATTAAATTCAATATTGGCATTTAAACCATCAGAATTGTGTGTATATAAATGACCTACTAATACCCCTGCAGAACTAGCAGATCCATCTGCACCAGTTATTGTAACATTTTTAGCATGACAGTTATTCATAGTGAAACCTTTCATAAAATTATCTCCACCACAAGAAAAAGCACCTGCATGATAATTATTTCCAGTATTTCCAGTTGTATTAATATTAGAATCTTTAATTGTTAAGTTTTTAATTGTAACATATCGTGCAGCATCATATGCAAGTAATGGTTGAGTTAAACCAGAAATAGTATGATTTTGACCATCAATTGTAAATGAATCTGCTATTTGTTGATAAACACTACTTGTAGAAACTTTTACAGGTGTCCATGCATCTAAAATAACATAATCTTTTTCCAAAGTAACATTATTACTAGAGGCAAGAACTTTAGCAAGATCAGCAGCATATACATATGCAGTACCATCAATTTCTAACACCCCACCTGTACGAATACGACCAAATAATTCATGATTTGGATTAGTTTCCCCTTCTTGTGTTAAGGTATTATTTTCAGATGTTACATTACTAATGTAAGTAGTACCACTAACTGTACCAATCATTGTACCTAAACGCCAATCTGTATCAATTGTTGTAAATTGTGAATTTTTTACTTCACAATCTTCAACATATTGGCCTACCCAATTTTGTTGTGAACAATCTAATGTATGACCAATAATACCCGCTGTTGACCCTTTAGCAGTTACAGAACAATTATTAACTGAACAATTAGAAATATGTGCCTCACCAACCAAGTATCCTGCAAGTACTGCTGCACGTGTATCACCAGCATTTAATTTAACATTTTCAGCATGGCAATTAGTCATAATTAATTTTGACCATTCTGCTCCAGCAACAAATGCACCATATCCCAATGTATTGTTTTCTAATTTTTCCATTGTAGAATCTTTAATTGTTAAATCATTGATTATAAGTGTAGTTCCATAAACATTAAATAATGGATTACTTAATCCTTTAATATAGTGACCATTACCTTTAACTGTAAGTGTATTTACATATAAATCTGTGCGATTACTATCTCCGTTGGTAGGAGTTGTGTAAGCTACATTAGTCATATCAATATCGTTTAAAAATTCAATTTTTTTAACTGTTTGAACTCCCCATTCTTTAGCTAAAGTAGCTAAATTAGCTAAGTCATTCTCATTATAGATATAAATAGTATTTTCATCTACAGGTTCAGTTTCCGCATTTCCTTGAACTGCTTCTACTCTATAAACAAGTTTAACTTGTTTTTCTTGATAATCATTTCCTGTTCCTTCTGGTAATTCAATTTCTACAGTAATTTCTTGATCACCAGAATCAACTGCTAATGTTTCATAATCAGTTACTTTAGTTGTACCATCATATGGTGTTCCATTAATAGTTACTTTTAAAGCTTCAAATAATCCATTATTTTCTTCACATACAATAATAGTACGATATTTTACACTAATACTACTATTATTTTTTACAACAATTGTAAATTTAACAGCATCTCCTGGAACTACATTATTTAATGTTACAGTTCCATCTTCTTTAAAAGATACTAATCCCCCAAACATATGGTTTAGACCTTGTTCGTATTCAGTCTTTAATGCTTTAGTATAAATACTGCCTTCATCTACACTTGCGACTACATCTACTTTACCTGAAGTAATAGCTACATCAACTTTACTTTCAGATGTAAATAACGCATATGTTGCCCCAGCAATTATACTTACACAAAGTACAATTGTTAACATTGCTGAAACAACAACATTTCTTTTTAAAACGTTCTTTTTCATTTTCTTTTTTTCCTTTCTTCTTAGTTTATAAACGTACACCTTTATGTACTATTCATATTATACTATAATAAGCATAAAAATGCAAATAATTTTATTTTTTTAACTAAAAACTTTAAGTATTAAATTGTTTTTTAATAGTATATAAACGTGTACCTTTATGGAATATCAAAGAATGATCAAAAAACGTTTTTGAAAAACTAAAATACACATTTTTTTTCTAAAATTATAATAAAACTAGTGTGTGTATTATTTTTTTCGACTAGATAGAATCAGTGGAGGTGGTTTATCCACCTTTTTTAGTGGTATTGTTTCAATAAAATTTCTAATTTCTTTACATAATAAAGATTATATAAAAAAGCGGTAATAGAATGCCAATATGGTTATCTATTATCGCTTATTTTATAATTTTAATACAATGAATTATTATGATAAAGTTCTAATTAAACTTTCATATTCTCCAAAAATATTCTTTTTATTGGTTAATACTTCTTCAAATGGTGTAGTTATAATTTGGTTTGAATGGATTCCTACACATACCCCATTGCCACCTTCAAGTAAAATTTCAACTGCGGCATTACCTAAACGACCAGCTAAAATTCTATCCGAAGCGGTTGGACTACCTCCACGTTGAATATGTCCCAAAATTGTTGCTCTTGTTTCAATACCAGTATGTTCTTCAATTTTTTCTGCTAATGCGTGAACATCTGTTATTTTTTCAGTAACAATAATAATCGGATGACGATTACCTTTTTCACGATATGCTCTTGCGTTAGCCAAAACTTGTTCTTCATCATATCCAGTTTCAGCTGTAATTACTAGTTCAGCTCCAGTTGCAAGTCCAGCACTTTTCGCAATATCACCACAATAACGACCCATTACTTCAACAACAGCACATCTTTGATGTGAACCACATGTATCTCTTAAACGGTCAACAGCTTCAACAACAGTATTTAAACATGTATCAAAACCAATTGTGTAGTCTGTCCCCCAAATATCATTATCAATCGTTCCTGGTAAGCCAATAACTTTAAAGCCCATTTTCTTAAGAGCTAAAGCACCTTGATAAGTTCCATCACCACCAATTACAACTAAAGCATCAATATTGTGTTGCTTTAAGTTTTTAATTGCTTTTTCCCGAACTTCAAGATTTTTAAATTCTGGTAAGCGAGCACTTCCTAAAATTGTTCCCCCTAAACTAATAATATTAGTTACTGATTTACGTCCCATTAAAACAAATTTTTCGCCGCCTTCAACAAGTCCTTTATATCCTTCATGAATTCCATAAACATCTAATCCATTTATTCTTGCCGATCTAACTATCGCTCGAATCGCAGCGTTCATTCCTGGGGCATCTCCACCAGAAGTTAATATAGCGATTGTTTTAATCATAAACATCTTCTCCTTTTTGTTAGTTACTTATATCTTTTGATATTATAATACTTTTTGTCGAAATTAGCAATTAAATTACTCAACTTTAGTGATATTCCAAATATTTTCGGCATATTCTTTAATTGCTCTATCAGCCGCAAATCGTCCTGCTTCACTAATATTAATTAGAGACATGCGATTGAAACGTTCTTTATCACGGTATACTTCATCCATCTTCCAATATGTTTGCATATAACTGTCAAAATCAGCTAAACACATATATTGATCAGCAATTCCACGATTAGTTAGTAAATAATTAGCAATATTTTCAAAACTTTTACCTGCAAAACCTTTACGTAATCTTTCAATAATATTATGAAGATTTTTACTATTATTATAATAATATGTTGAGTTATAGCCTTTTCGCCATAAATCTCCAACTTCGGTTGCGGTCATACCAAAAATAAAAATATTATCATTGCCTACCGCATCATAAATTTCAACATTAGCTCCATCCATTGTCCCAAAAGTAACTGCCCCATTAATCATAAATTTCATATTACTAGTTCCACTAGCTTCTTTACCAGCTAAACTAATTTGTTCACTAATTTCTGAGGCTGGCATCAGTTTTTCTGCTAGCGATACACAATAATCCTCAATAAATACAACATTTAATTTTTTCTTCATAACAGGATTATTGTTAATATCTTCACTAATTTTATTGATTAATTCAATAATTTCTTTCGCATGATAATACCCAGGAGCTGCTTTAGCTCCAAAAATAAATGTTTGAGGAGTTAAATCTAAATTTGGATTTTCTTGGAGTAAATTATATAAATGTATAATTTTTAAAACATTTAATAATTGGCGTTTATATTCATGAAGTCGCTTAACTTGAACGTCAAAACGGGTTAACGGATCAATAATAACCCCTTGTTTTTTATACAATGCATTTGCAAAATCTTTTTTATTTTCGTATTTTATTTGTTCTAAACGTTCTAATACTTTTTTGTCATCTTTGAATTTCGCAAATTTTTTTAAATTAGAAGCATCTTTATACCAATCATGTCCGATACATTCATCAAGTAAAGCCGCAAGACGGGGATTAGATTGATGAAGCCAACGCCGGTGAGCAATACCATTTGTAACATTTGTAAATTTTTTCGGAGTATCTAAATAGAAATCTTTGAAAACACTTCGTTTAATAATATCACTATGTAGAGCCGAAACCCCATTAACACAGTGACTTCCGACAACACTTAAATTAGCCATACGAACTTGTCCATAGGCAATAATTTGCATTTTAGTTATCTTATCATATTCCATTGGATATTGCTGATTTAAATATGCTACATAACGACGATTAATTTCTTTAATAATTGAATAAATTCTAGGAAGAAGTCTAGCTACTAAATCTTCATTCCAACATTCTAATGCTTCAACTAAAACCGTATGATTGGTATAAGCAACAGTATGAGTAACTTGATACCAAGCATCATCCCAACTCATTCCATGTTCATCCATTAGAATTCGCATAAGTTCTGGAACACATAATGCTGGATGAGTATCATTTATATGAATGGCAACTTTTTCACAAAGTTTAGATAAATCACCATAACGTTTTATAAAATCATCAATAATGTTTTGAACTGAAGCACTTACTAAAAAGTATTGTTGTTTAAGTCTTAGAGTCTTACCTTCATAGTGATCATCTGATGGATATAAAACTTTTGTAATTAGTTCGGCTTCTGCTGATTCTCTAACCGCTTTCGCATAATCCCCTTGTGAGAATGATTTCATATCAAAAGTTGATAAACTACGACTTCGCCATAAACGAAGAGTTGAAATTCCTTTTGAAGCTCCTCCAGAAATTAACATATCATAAGGCATTGCCTCTACTTCTTCATAGTTATGGTATTTAACCTTCATTACACCATCTTCAAAATATTCATCAACATGTCCTCCGAAACGGACCTTAAGTGAGCGATCACTTCTTGGAATTAACCAAACCTCTCCTCCCGGTAACCATACATCAGGCATTTCGGTTTGCCAACCATCAACAATTTTTTGCTTAAATAACCCGTATTCGTAACGAAGAGAGAATCCATAGGCTGGCAAATTGGATGAAGCAAGAGAATCCATAAAGCAAGCTGCTAAACGCCCAAGTCCTCCGTTACCAAGTCCAGCATCTGGTTCTTGTTCATATAATTCATCTAAATTAATTCCATATTCTTTTAAAACACTACGATATCCTTCAACTAATCCCAAATTATAAAGATTAGTTTTTAAAGAGCGCCCCACTAAAAATTCCATGCACATATAATAGATTTGCTTAGCTTGTTGTTTTTTTACTTCCTTTTTGAAAGTCTTTTTCTTATCCATTAGGATGTCCATCACAGTTAAACTAACCGCTTTGTACATTTGTTCAATCGAAGCATCTTGAGGAGTTACTCCGTAATAACTTGATAACTTATCCTCAAGATTCATCTGTATTTCATTTGTTGTCATATTTCCTCCGCTTTTTAGCCTAGAAGTTCATTATACATCTTAATGTATTCTTTGGCAGATTTTGTCCATCCAAAGTCAACACCCATTACTTTCTTAACTTTTTCTGGCCACATTTCTTGGTCATAGTAATCACTAATGGCACGCTTTAACACGATATACATTTCTTCAGCATCAACATTATCGAACGTATAACCATTTCCTTTAACTGTGAAATCAAAAATACTATCAGCAAGCCCCCCTGTTCTTCTTACTAGGGGTACACTTCCATAACGAGATGCAATCATTTGAGATAATCCGCATGGTTCCGCAATTGAAGGCATCAAGAAAATGTCACTTGCCGCATAAATTTTACGAGATAAATCTTGATTAAAAGCAATAATAGCACGAAGTTTATTGTTATGACGATTTTCCATATCTTTAAAGAAACCTTCATAAGCAACATCGCCAGTTCCCAAAATAATCATTTGAATAGGTTCATTCATAATTTTCTCAAATACATCTCTCACCAAAGTGATACCTTTATGAGATACAAGGCGAGTAATCATTGCGATCATTGGAATATTTTCATCCACTGGTAAATTTAACATTTCTTGTAGACTTGTTTTATTTTGTTTTTTAAGTTCACTTGTTTTTTTATCATATTTGACAAATAATGCTTGGTCTTTAGCTGGATTATAGAAATCTTTATCAATTCCATTTAAAATACCACGAAGTTTACCTTCGGCTTTAACTCTTAATAATTCTTCATACAATCCATGGGCTTTGTCAGGCTCTAATATTTCTTTCGCATATGTCGGAGAAACAGTACTTACATAGTTAGATGCTTCCATTGCTCCTTTCATAATATTAACACTATGATTGTATTCTAATAAATAAGCATCATTCCAATTAATTCCAAAGACATCTTCAATAATATCTTGATCCAAACTATATTGTCCTTGATATTCAATATTATGGATTGTGAAAATAGTTTTTGTATTCATAAATCGCCACTCACCATAATAGTTAGTTCTTAAATAGACAGGAATTAAACCTGTTTGCCAATCATTCATATGGATAATATCCGGATGCATATCTAAGTGAATGATACTATCAATTACAGCCTTACTAAAGAATGCAAAACGTTCACCATCATCATAATACCCATAATAATTAGCGCGTTTAAAATAATATTCATTATCTAAGAAATAATAGATAACCCCTTTTTCGACATATTTAAAGATTCCACAATATTGTTTTCTCCATGATAAAGACACTGTTAATTGAGAAACATAAATTAATTTATTACGTAAATCTTTGGTAAACTTAGAATAAAGAGGTAAAAAAACAACAACATTATTTTTCTTATCATCTTCTACTTTGTTATTAATTTCTTTATATATTTTTTGAGGTAAAGACCCAATAACATCTCCTAGTCCTCCAGAGGCAAAGAAAGGTTGACATTCAGATGCAACAATAACAATCGTTTTATTTTCCATATTTTTATTCATAAAAATTATCTCCTATTTTTTATACCATCATATTTTTACTTAAATAATAAGGCACTGTTTTACATCCTGATAAAGTTTGATTATTACGGATGGTAACATTTTTATCAGTAATAACGTAGTTTAATTTAACAAATTCTCCCGTATCAGTATCTTGCATAAGAATTGAATTTTCTACAACTGCCCCTTTTCCTACTCTTACACCTCTAAATAAAATACTATTAACTACTGTTCCTTCAATTTCGCAGCCATCTGCAATATAACTGTTAACAACTTTACAATCTTGACCATACTTAGTCGGTGCTGAATCACGAACCTTTGTGTAAATAGTTTCGTTTTCCCCAAAAATTTGGTTACGGACATCGGCATTTAACATAAGCATATTATTTTCAAAATAGCTTTCCATTGATTTTATTTTTAAATAAACTCCTTCATGACGATATCCAAACATTCTTAAACTTGTAATGTTAGGAATTAAAATATCTTTTCTAAATGATCTAGCTCCACGAGCCATACTATCATTAATTAAATTAAACAATAATTTACGTTTAACAATCCAAGCATTAATACTAGTATTTGCAGTTTTCCCAACTTCACTCTTTAAAGTTGCATTAATTACTCGTTCTTTTTCATCAAATTCAAAACTCATATTATCTTCTAAATCTTTATTAACATAAGTTTCTTTATAGCAAATAGTAATATCCGCATTACGTTCAATGTGTTCTTTTAATGCTTTATCAAAATCAATTACGTTAACACTATCACAATCTAATAAAACAATATGTTCTTCTTGACATTTGCTAATATAACCTAATACTGAACGTAAATAATCTAAGCGGTTTTCGGCTAAAGTTTCATTTTTATAATAACTAAACGGTGGAAAAATCATCACTCCACCATTACGACGAGATAAATCCCAATCTTTACCTGACCCAATATGATCCATTAAGGATTGATAGTTACGTTGTGTCACTACCGCAATCTTGGTAATATCGGCATTAACTAAATTAGATAATGCGAAATCAATTAAACGATAACGTCCACCAAAAGGAATTGAAGCTACCGTTCTTCTTCTTGTTAACTCATCCATTGTTTCTAAATGAGCATCTGCGAAAACAATTGCTGCTGCCAACATTATTCTTGTTCCTCCTTACCCGCTTCTAAGTTACATCCTCCCGGAAGAACTTTTCCAGCTTTAATATTACATTCACGTCCAATTAAAGCGATTTTAACATCATTTGATTTTTCGTTACCGATTACTGAGTTTTCACCAATAACTACTTTTTCATCAATAATACTATAATTAATGATTGCCCCATCTTTAATTTCTACATCAGCAAAAATCACACTATCTATGACTTTAGCCCCTTTTCCAATTTTAACATTAGAGCCAATTACACTATTAATAACTGTACCTTCAATAATAGTTCCTCCTGAAACTAAAGAGTTGGCAATTTTCGCATTTTCCCCAACATATTGTGGTTGAACCCCCATATTACGAGAATAAATTTTCCAGAAAGGATCATAAATATCAAAAGCTGGAGTATCTCCGATTAAATCCATATTGGCACTCCATAAACTATCTATTGTTCCAACATCTTTCCAATATCCTTTAAATGGATAAGCCACCATCTTACAGCCATCATTTAACATATTAGGAATGATGTTTTTACCAAAATCGTTACTTGAAGCTGGATTAGCCTCATCAGCAATTAAATATTCACGAAGTTTTTCGGTTTTAAATAAATAAATTCCCATAGAAGCTTGATCATTTTTAGGTTGTGCTGGTTTTTCCTCAAATTCAGTAATAGTCATATCAGCATCAGTATTCATAATTCCGAAACGACTTGCTTCTTTCATTGGAACGGTTAATGTTGCGATAGTACAATCAGCCCCTTTTTCAATATGATATTCTAACATTTCGTTATAATCCATTTTATAAATGTGATCACCTGATAAAATCAATACATGATCAGGGTGATAACTTTCAATGAAATTTAAATTTTGATAAATGGCATTAGCAGTTCCCTTATACCAGTCAGAACTATTTTTACCTTGATATGGTGGTAAAATATGAACTCCTCCATATAAACGGTCTAAATCCCATGGTTGTCCATTGCCAATATAATCATTCAAAATTAATGGTTGATATTGGGTTAAAACTCCAACTGTATCAATATTAGAATTGGTACAATTTGAAAGTGGAAAATCAATAATACGATATTTTGCACCAAAAGAAACTGCTGGTTTAGCAACTTTGGTTGTTAAAGCCAATAATCTACTACCTTGTCCGCCAGCTAATAACATAGCAATACATTTTTTATGTTTGTACATACTTTTATTTTACCTTTCTTAAATATATTCCACAAAGTGGTGGTATTTTTAATATCATCGTGCCATTTTCAACGTGTATTCGTTTTTTATTAGGCTTACTAGCCCCTCCATACTTGACATCGTCACTATGGAATAAAATTTCATAATCCCCATCTCCCACATAAACATAATAATTATCCCAAAATTTATTACTAAAATTAAGAATTACAATAATTTCTTTTCCCTTCTTATTCTTACGTTTGTAAGAATATATATTATGATCAGCGTCGTTCGCATTAATCCATTCAAAACCAGACCAACTATCATCTATTTCATAAAGTTCTGAATGTTTTTGATAAAAATGATTTAATTCCGCATTAAAGGTTTGAATTTTTTGATGACTATCATAAGCTAGTAATAACCAGTCAATTTCTCGATCATCTCGCCATTCAATAAACTGACCAATTTCACCTCCCATAAACATTAACTTTTTCCCAGGAGTACTGATCATATACATCATATAAGTTCTTAAACCAGCAAATTTTTCCTCATACGTACCTGGCATTCTATTAATGAGAGATAATTTTCCATGAACCACCTCATCATGTGATAATGGCAAAATAAATTTTTCATTAAAAGCATACGTTAATTGAAAAGTTAATTTATGGTGATGGTATTGTTTAAATATTGGATCTACTTTAACATATGCTAAAGTATCATTCATCCAGCCCATATTCCACTTATAATCAAACCCTAAACCGCCATTTACTGGTGCTCCAGTAATATTTGGATATGTTGTTGCCTCTTCTGCTATTGTAATAACCCCTGGATATAATTTATGAATAACCGCATTTAACTTTTGAATAAAGGCCACGGCTTCTAAGTTAATATTCGTTCCTAAATTATTAGGGTGCCATTCCCCTTCAGATTTACAATAATCCAAGTATAACATTGATGATACCGCATCAACTCTTAATCCATCAATATGATATTCTTCTAGTAGATAAATTGCTGAAGAAACTAGGAAGCTTTGAATTTCATTACGTCCATAATCAAAACATCTTGTCCCCCAACCTTTATGTTCTCTTCTTGTTGGATCTGGATGTTCATAAAGACATTTTCCGTCAAATTCGTATAACCCGTGAGCATCTTTACAAAAATGTCCAGGTACCCAATCAACAATTACCCCAATTCCCGAATTATGCATAATATCAACAAAACATCTAAAATCATCGGGAGTTCCATATCGTGAGGTTATACCGAAAAATCCTGTTACTTGATATCCCCAAGATTTATCAAAAGGAAACTCATTGATTGGCATAATTTCAATATGCGTATACCCCATTTTTTGAACATATTCAACTAACTCAATAGCTATCTTTTTATAATCAAAAAAATTACCATCGGAATAAGTTCGCCAAGAACCTAAATTTAATTCATATATATTCATTGGTTTATTTAAGCATATTCCCCGTTTTTTCATCCATTTATGATCGGTAAATTCATATTTACCAAGACTATATACTTTGGATGCAACTTTAGGTCGAAGTTCAAAATGATACGCATATGGATCTGATTTATTTATCCAGTGATTATTTTGAGTCATAATTGCATACTGATAACAATCAAATTCTAAAACTCCTTCAATAAGTAACTCCCATACTCCATCGGAAATTTTATTCATTGGATGTTTAGTATGATCCCAATTATTAAAATCACCTATAACAGATACCTTTAAAGCATTAGGTGCCCAAACTCGAAAGATTGTTTTACCTTCTAATATATGTGAACCTAAATATTTATATGCATAATAGTTAGTTCCTTGGTGAAAATAAAATAATCCTAAATCATTTTTCATATAAAATACCCCATAATAATCTAATCGTATTATACCACAACTTAGAATTTATTTCCAGTTGATAATAAAAATAAAAAAAGGATTTGGCTAAAAAACACAAAACCTTTTTTATTGGTAAATTATTTTATAAACATTGCATCTCCAAAGGAGAAAAAACGATATTTATTATCGATAGCTTCTTGATAAGCCTCCATTATTAATTCTTTAGTAGCAAAGGCTGATACAAGCATAATCAAGGTTGATTTCGGCAAATGAAAATTAGTAATCAGCGCATCAACTGCTTTAAATGTATATGGTGGATAAATAAAAATATTAGTATCTTCACTAGCTTCTCTAAATTCACCATATTTATTATAAATCGCTTCTAACGTTCTAGTTGAGGTTGTACCTACACTTATGATTCTTTTTCCTGCTTTTTTGGCTTTATTTAAAGCCTCAGCAGTCTCTTTAGTCATTTTATAATACTCACTATGCATATGATGTTCTTCAACAGTATCTACCATTACTGGACGGAAAGTTCCTAATCCAACATGTAATGTCACATACTCAATTTGAACTTTTTTAGCTTGTAATTTGGCTAGCAATTCTTTAGTAAAATGAAGTCCTGCAGTAGGAGCAGCTGCTGAACCATAATCTTTAGCATAAACAGTTTGATAACGTGATTGATCATCTAATTTTTCATGAATATATGGAGGAAGTGGCATTAGTCCAATTTGTTCTAAAATTTCTAAGAAAATTCCTTCATAATGCATTTTAAATTTACGCATACCATCTTCCCCTATTTCAATACATTCCGCTCTTAAAGCTCCGTTATTAAAATTAATAATCGTACCTAATTTAACTCTTTTAGCTGGTCTAGTTAATGATGTCCAAATATTTTTTTCAACTTCTTTTAATAATAGCACTTCAATATATGCATCTGTATCTTCTTTATGTCCATAAATTCTAGAAGGAATAACCTTGGTATCATTTAATACCAAAACATCTTGTTCTCCTAAATAATCTAAAATATCTCCAAAATGTTTATGTTCGATAGTTTTATTTATTTTATCAACAATCATCAGCCGAGATTCGGTTCTATTTTTTAAAGGAGTCTGAGCTATTAACTCTTCAGGTAAGTGATAATCAAATTCTTCAAGTCTCATAACATTCCTCCTTGTTTAATGTTTAAATGTTCATAAGCTTTTTCCGTAGCCACACGCCCTCTCGGACTTCTAATAATAAATCCCTCTTGAAGAAGGTATGGTTCATTAACATCTTCTAAGGTAACAGTTTCTTCCGAAATTGTTGCTGCTAAAGCCTCAAGTCCAACTGGACCACCTTTAAAACGTTCAATTAAGACTTGTAAATAACGACGATCAGTATCATCTAAACCAACTTTATCAATATTTAATTTATTCAAAGCATAATCGGTAGTTTCTTTATTAATTATTTCATCATTTGCGTATTGTGCAAAATCACGAATTCTTCTAAACAATCTATTGGCTATACGCGGGGTTCCTCGTGATCTTCTCGCAAGTTCAGTTGAAGCCTCATCTTCAATTGGAAATTCAAAAATTCTAGCAGTTCTTTGAATTATTTGTTTTAATTCGTCGATACTATAATACTTTAATTGATGAACAATTCCAAAACGATCTCTTAAAGGAGATGTTAAATCACCAAAACGGGTTGTTGCTCCCACTAAAGTAAAAGGTGGCAAATCAATCCGAAGGGTTGAGGCAGCAGTATCTTTTCCAATAACAATGTCAATTGCAAAATCCTCCATTGCTGAATAAAGAATTTCTTCAATTACTTTAGGAATTCGATGAATTTCATCAATGAACAAAACATCACCTGCTTCAAGTGATGATAATATCGCAGCTAAATCCCCTGGACGATTAATAGCTGGTCCTGTAGTCACTTTAACTTTGGTTCCCATTTCATTGGCAATTACATAAGCAAGAGTTGTTTTACCTAATCCTGGAGGTCCATACAATAAAACGTGATCAAGCGATTCATTTCGTTTTTTAGCCGTCGTAATATAAACCTTTAACATTTCTTTCAATTCTAATTGTCCAACATATTCAGTTAATCTTTGAGGGCGAAGATTAAGTTCTGCTTCATCCCCTGATATTACATGTTGATCTAAGATTTTTTCTGACATATATACGCTCTCTTTCCTTGAATTATTAAGCTTATTTTGATATAATAAAGTTAACTAGAGGTGATTTTATGTATAATTATATTAAAGGTACTATTACTGAAATAACTAGTAATTATGTTACTTTAGAATGTTCAGGAATCGGTTATTATATCCATGTACCAAACCCTTTTACTTACGAATTAAATGAGTTTTTAACAGTTCATGTCCATCATTTAGTAAGAGAAGAGATTGATGCCTTATATGGATTTAAAACCATTGAAGAACGTAATACCTTTGTTAAATTAATTAACGTTAAAGGATTAGGCCCTAAAGGTGCTATGGCAATTTTGGCCTCTGCTACCCCTATTGATATTGCGGGAGCAATTGATGCGGGAAATAGCAAATTTTTTAGTCAATTTCCAGGTATTGGCCCTAAATCTAGTCAACAAATCATTTTGGATTTAAAAGGCAAATTAGTCTTTGATGATAACACTACCCTTTCTAAAACTAGTGAAAAACTTCAAAATGTCTCAGCAGCTTTAAAAGCCTTAGGATATAGTACTACCGAAATTAAAAGTGCTACTAAAGATTTACCAGTTACCGAAGATACAAACACGGCTGAAGCGGTTAAAATGGCCCTTCGTAGACTTCAAAAAAACTAACTACTTATTAATCATTATATCATTTATTTTCCAACTTATCAACCAATAAATATTTTTTGTTAAAAAAAGACAAAGTTAACATCGAACTTTGTCTTTTTATTCTACTTAAAAGCGGAATTGCCCTTTATTTTTACCTTTTCCTTTTTTAGGTCGACTCATACCACTAGGAGGCATACCAGTTCTGGCCATTTGTTTTACTTGACGTTCATCAAGCCCCATCATCCGTTTCATTTGGGTACGCATATCTTCAAATTGGCGAGTTAAAGTATTAACTTCTGAATATCCTCTTCCACTTCCTCGAGCAATACGTTCTTTTCGAGATTGACTTTTTGATACTAAATCTGGATTTTTACGTTCTTCTTTAGTCATTGAACCAATAATGGCCTCAATTTTATCAAATTGTTTATCATCAATATTCATATTTTTAATTTGAGCCCCCATTCCGGGAATCATTCCTAATAATCCTTTTAATGAGCCCATCTTCTTAATCATTGATAATTGTTTTAGAAAATCATTATAGTTGAAGTGCCCTTTTTGAAGTTTTTCGGCTAAATCCATTGCATCTGTTTCATCGATGTTTTCCGTAGCTTTTTCAATTAAGCTTAAAACATCTCCCATACCTAAAATACGATCAGCCATCCGTTCTGGATGAAATACTTCAATTTGATCTAACTTTTCTCCAACTCCACAAAATTTAATGGGAATTCCCGTCATATAACGAATTGAAAGTGCCGCTCCTCCGCGAGTATCGCTATCAAGTTTTGTTAAAATACATCCTGTAACATCTAATTTATCATGGAAACTTTTCGCAACATTTACCGCATCTTGTCCAGTCATTGCATCGACTGCTAGTAAGATTTCATTAGGACGAGCAATTTTTTTAATATCAACAAGTTCTTCCATTAATTTTTCATCTATTTGTAAGCGCCCTGCCGTATCAATAATAACCACATTGTAATTTTTATTTTTCGCATATGCTAATCCGCTTTCAACAATTTTTTGAGGCTTTACATCTATTCCTTGTTCAAAAACTTCAATATTCAATTGTTTACCAATCGTAACTAATTGATTGATTGCCGCAGGACGATACACGTCGGCCGCAATAAGTAATGGCCGAACATTATATTTCTTGCGAAGATAATTGGCAAGTTTCCCCGCATGAGTAGTTTTTCCTGACCCTTGTAGTCCCGCAAATAAAATAACGGTAGTTCCATTTTCATTTATATTTAAGGGAGCAGCTTCTTCCCCCATTAAAGCTTTTAATTCTTCATTAACAATTTTTAATACTTGATCCCCAGGGGTTAAAGATTTCATTACTCTTTCCCCTAAAGCTTTTTCTTTGATATCCGCAATAAAACTCTTAACAATTTTGTAGTTAACATCAGCCTCAAGTAAGGCGACCCTAACTTCTTTCATTATTTCATCAATGTCATTTTCATTGATTTTACCACGCCCTGTAAGACGTCTAAAAGACATCTGTAGACGTTCCGACAAACTTTCAAATGGCATTTAAATCACTCCATTTCTTGAATTTTTTTAATTAATTCTAAACAAGCTGTTTGATGTTTATATTCATTTAATAACTTATTTAATTTTTGGTCTTTGGCATATAAACCAAGTTTTTTTTCAAACTCATCTAAACTGTTCAAAACTTTTTTAAGTGTATCGTATACCGCATTGCGTGAAATACTATATTCTTCAGCAATCTCCGTTAAACTATAGTCTTCTCCATAGTATTCTTCAAACAATGTTTGCTGTTTTTCGGTTAATAATGCTCCATAATATCCAAAAAGAATATTATAATAAGTCTTTTTTTCTAAATCAGGCATTATTCACTCTCCACAAATAATCCATAAATATAATCTTCTAAATCGAAATATTCTAAATCTTCCATCTGTTCACCTAATCCAACAAATTTAATCGGAATATTTAATTTATCCCGAATAGCTAAAACAATTCCCCCCTTACTAGTACCATCAAGTTTAGTTAAAATAACCCCCGTGATATCAGTAATTTCTCCAAAAGCTTCAGCTTGACTCATTCCATTTTGACCCGTAGTTGCATCAATCACTAGTAATGTTTCGTGAGGTGCTCCAAGTACTTCTTTGTTAATAACCCGATTCATTTTTTCAAGTTCTTTCATTAGGTTAACTTTATTTTGAAGACGTCCTGCAGTATCACAAAGTAAAACATCATATTTTTCTGTTTTAGCTTTTATTAAAGCATCATAAATAACACTAGACGGATCACTTCCTGCCTCTTTTGTCACAATATCAACACCTAATCGTTTAGCCCATTCTACTAGTTGATCAATAGCCCCTGCTCTAAAAGTATCTCCAGCGGCTAAAAGAACTTTCTTTCCTTCTTTTTTAAGTCGATAAGCTATTTTCGCAATCGTAGTTGTTTTTCCAACCCCATTAACCCCAACAAATAAGAAGACACTAAGTCCATCTTCTTGAATATTAAGATTGGCATTAACAATTTCATTTTTTAAATATAGTTCAAACATTTTATCGACAATAATTGGTTGGAGCTCTGAAACCTCATGAATTCCTTTAACCCGTTCATCATCTTTTAGTTCTTCAATAAAATCTAAAGTTGTTTCTACTCCAATATCTGCCATTATAAAAACATCTGTTAAGTCATCAAATAGATCTTCTGTTATTTCATCATAACCTGATAAAACATTTTTTAACTTTGACAAAAAACCTTTTCTAGTTTTTTCAAGTCCTAAATTATATTTTTTAGCTTTTTCAAGGGCTTCGTTAGATGTCTCTTTTTTCTTTTTTAAAAAATCAAATAATCCCATAAAAGATACCTCATTTCAATTTCTATATAATTATACTACATTTTAGATATTTTTACCATCTTTTTATTATAAAAAATAGAACTCCCGGGAAGGGAGTTCTAGGAAGGGAAATGTTAATAATAATTAACATTGTGTAGGGGATATGTACACTCTTGACGAGTGCACTTTAATTGTACCAATTTTTTCGACATTTGTCAAGTGTTTTTTACAAAAATATTATTTTTTTTCTTCTTTTCAACTTTCAACCCTTTAATTATTGTTTTTTAGGATGATTAGTCTTACAGCGTTCATTACCACAACGAACCAAATCATCCACCTTAATCATTGGGGCACCACATTCAGGACATTTATTTTCTGTTGGAAGTCCTGAATAAGTTGCACGACATTTAGGAAATCTATTACAAGCGTAGAACTTAGCTCCTTTATTACGTCCCCTAACATTAATACGTTCAACTAGTTCTCCTTCGTGACATACAGGACATTCAATACCTGTTTTAACAGGTTCAGCTTTAATAGCTTTTTTAATATATTTACAATGTGGGTAGCCACTACATGCGGTGAACTCTCCATATGGTCCTCTTCTTATATACAAAGGAAGTCCACATGTTGGACAAAATTCATCAGTTAATTTTGGATATAGTTTAACCATATTGTCTCTTGCATTTTCCACAAGTGGCATAAAAGTGTCATAAAATTTACGAATTTCTTCATACCAAACTACCTTACCTAGACTAATTTCATCAAGCGTATTTTCCATATCTGCTGTATACTGAACATTAATAATACTTGAAAAAAATAAATCCAATTGTTCACTAGTTAACCGTCCTTGTTTACTAGGTACAAATGTACGTTTATCCATTGTTACATAACTTCTTGCTCTTAATGTTTCCATCGTTAAAGCATATGTTGATGGACGTCCAATACCAAGTTCTTCCATTTTCTTAATTAACCTTGCCTCAGTATAACGATGCGGAGGATTAGTAAACTTTTGTTCGTATTGTAACTCTTGAAGCGGTAGCACTTCGCCTACTTGTAAATCTGGCAAACGAGTTAAGTCTTCGGTTTCATCTATCTTAGCTTCTTCATAAATTTTTAAAAAGCCATCAAAAATAACCTTTTCTCCTTCTAAATTAAATAAGTAATCATTGGCTAAAATATTAACTTTAGTATCCTCTACTACTGCATCACTCATAAGGGAAGCTACTGCTCGATTATAGATTAAAGTATATAATTTATATTCATCAGTAGATAAATACTTTTTCATCTTTTCTGGAGTTCGCTCAATTGATGTTGGTCTAATAGATTCATGAGCATCTTGAATATGGGCTCCTTTTTTGTTTTTACTTTTAAAGCCTTTATAATAATTAGGTCCATAATTTTCTTCAATATATCCTTTAGCAGAAGTAATAAACTCATCAGATAAACGAATTGAATCCGTACGCATATAAGTAATTAACCCTACACGTTCATCTCCTAAATCTATCCCTTCATAAAGTTTTTGAGCTATCATCATTACTCTTTTCGCATTATAACGAAGTCTTACTCCAGCATCTTGTTGAAGAGTTGAAGTAATAAATGGCGGTTTAGAAGCCCGATTATGATTTTTAACATCAATGCTCTCAATTTTATAATCAGCATTTTGAAGATTATTAACCACCTTCATTGTTTCTTCTTCATTATTTAAAGTGGTATTGCCATCTTTATCTTTAATAAATTTGGCCTTTAAAAGATTATTATCTTTTTTTAACAAAGCATTAATATCCCAATATTCTTTCGAATCAAAAGCCTCAATTTCTTTTTCACGATCAACTATTAATTTTAATGCTACCGATTGGACTCGACCTGCTGATTTAGAGCCAATCTTTTGTTGTAAAAGACTAGACAATCTAAAACCTATAATACGATCTAATATTCGACGTGATTCTTGAGAATGAACTAAATCCATATCAACCCCACGATCATTGGGAATGGCATTTAAAACAGCCTTTTTCGTAATTTCATTAAAAACTACTCTTGATACTTTATTAGTTGGTTGTTCTAACACTTCTTGTAGATGCCAACTAATTGCTTCTCCTTCACGGTCAGGGTCCGTAGCCAAATATATATGTTCTGCTTGATTAGCTAAAGATCGTAGTTTTGAAACCACATCTTTTTTATCTTTTAAAACTTCATAAGTAGGTTGGAAATTATTTTCAATATCTACCCCAAAACCTCCCTTACCTTTGATTGTTAAATCGCGAATATGTCCAATACTAGATTCAACGATATACTCATTACCCAAATAGCGTTCAATAGTTTTCGACTTCGCAGGTGATTCAACAATTAAAAGTTTCATAAACTCTCTTCCTTTCGTGTGTGTTAAATTATAACACTTGTTTTTTTCTTATGCAACTATTTTAAGTATTTTACTAATTATTTATACTTTTTCGAAAGGCATTTTATTACAAAAAAAAGAAAAAGTCAAAAAATTTAATAACTTAAAAATTTTTCAACTTTAAACTTTTTTTATTTCAATCGCTATAACTCCATACTTTTTAATATCTTTTAAAGTATAATACCTTTCCATATCTTTGGGATTACCTACCTCACCTTCATTATATCCCATCGATAATAAATCATAATCGCGATATAATTCATCAAAACTATTATATTTAATAACTCGTAACACTTGAACTTTTATTTTTTCCGCAGTTTCAATATTTTCAAATTCGATAAAATCTTTTTCTTTAATTAGTTTTCTTTTTTCATCGTTAAGTCTTAATTCAACCGTTTTACTGCCTTTTTCGATTTTAGTAAAAGGGTCAGGCCATAATCTCATCGAATGAACTTGTGCTTTTTCTAACACTAACCTAACTGGTTCATAGGTTTGGCGGTGAATAGCAGTTATACCATAAATATTCAAAGCCTGTTTATGATATGGTGTAGGGTATCCTTTATTTTTTTCTAAACCATAACCAGGATATTTTTTAGAAAGTTCAATCATAAAATCATCTCTTATTACTTTCGCAACAATACTTGCACAACCAATCGTATGACTTCTTAAATCCCCCTTTATAATATCCATTGTGGGAATATCAATGGGTAATTTCATGGCATCAGCCAAAACGTAATCTGGTTTAATTTTCAGTTTATTAATTGCTTCAACCATAGCCTTTCTACTAGCCTCTAAAATATTGATTCGATCAATTTCTGCCTCACTAATAAAAGTCACTTCTACAGCTAAGGCTTGTTTCATAATCTCTTCTTTTAATAGCCGACGTTTTTTATCGGTTAAAAGTTTAGAATCCGTTACTCCTTCAATGATTAAATCTCGGGGCATAATTATAGCACAAGCCACCACTGGACCAGCAATACACCCTCTCCCTACTTCATCAGTGCCTGCTATATATTTGTATCCTTCTAAATAAAGTTTTCTCTCAAATTCATAATTATTCATTTTGATACCTATCTAAGGTAATTTTACCTAGTCTTCCAGAGCGAATATCATTTAAAATAAATAAAGCAACTCGGTCAAAATCAATGGTCTTATTTTCATTATAAAAGTGATTCTTTTTAGCAAGATATGCAATAGTATCTTCCTCGGTTAGACTTGAGGAAAGCTCATAACGATTTATAAGCTCTTTAAAATAATATTTTTGATAAAATTGTAAGGCATATCTTCCAAGTTGATTAACATCAACAATTTCATCTTTAATTGTCCCTATAACCGCTAAATTGCTAGCAATTTGCTGATTTTCAAACTTCGGCCATAAAATACCTGGGGTATCTAAAAGTTCTAAATCTTGATTAATTCTAATCCATTGTTGGCTTTTCGTTACTCCTGGTTTATCAGCTACTGTTACAACTTTCTTATGAACTAAACCATTAATAATCGTTGATTTCCCAACATTAGGAATTCCAATAATCATCGTTTTAATCGGACGAGGTTTCAAACCTTTTAATGCATCTTTAGAACGTTTTTCGGCCATTAAATCCTTTATTTTAATTAATAACTTCTTTATATCGCTATTATCTTTCGCATTAATCATAATCGTCGGGTAATTTTTCTCTTCATAATACTTTTTCCATAAAACATTTTGAGCAGCATCAGCTTTATCTTTTTTATTTAAAACAATTAAAGTAGGTTTGTTATGAACTAATTTAATAATTTCCGGATTTAATGATGATTTAGGAACCCTAGCGTCTAAGACAATCATTACTACATCTACTAAACGGATTTTTTCTGCTGCTTCTCTTAAAGCTTTAGCCATATGCCCAGGATACCATTGAATCATATTATCTCCTCTCTAAGCTATCTTTTTAAAGCTAAACAAATTTTTCACAATATATTTTGTAACCCCAATAATATCTTCTTCTTTTACTAACCCTATACTTCTAGAGTCTTTAGAATTAGGACGGTTATCACCTAAAACAAAATAATATCCCTCAGGAATAACTAAATGTCCTTCTTTAATTTCACAAGAATCTTTGTGAATATCGCTACCACTAAAACATTTTTCATACCATTCAAATGGAATAGTAGACCCTGCAGAATTATACGTTAAATATTTTGTTAATTCTTCAGCAGTATAAAAATATTCACTTTCTTTTTGACCATTAATATATAATTGAGTAATACCATTTTCCAAATTATAATCAATATAATCACCAGGTAATCCAATTACACGTTTCAAGTATAAATCATTATGATAAACTTCATTATAACTATCATCTACTTTAATTACCACAACATCAAAACGCTCATATTCTCTAGGATAAGTAACTAATAACCGATCTCCTTCATGGATATTAGGATTCATTGAATCCCCAGAGACCGTTGTTAAAGTAAAAACAAAACTAAAACAGAATGTCGCAAGGGCAATACATATTGGTAGTATAATGACCCAATCTAAAACATTGTAGATTTTTTCTAAATTTACTTTTCCTTGCCAAAAAGTCTTTTTATGTAATTGAAAAACAAGAACAATTAAAGCTATAATAGTTATAGCGTATGTACCATACATCACATATTTACCATAATTTAAAATCAACATATTTTGAATATCTAATGATTGATTAATACCTTTAAACTTATCACAAGAACTAGCAATTAGGTAAACAAGTGAGGATAAAACTAATTCGATTAAAATTTTTAAATAATTTTTCTTTAATTTTTGTTTTTTTAGTTTTTCAGCTTTTAAGGCTATTTCATTATTTTCTTCATCTAGAAAATCTTTTTCATTTTCCATATTCTTCTCCTAACCATTAAGGATATCTTTTAATTCATCCTCAGTTACTAAAATTTCACGTTGTTTTCCCTTAACTGTTCCACTTACAATTCCTAATTCTTCAAATTGAGTAAATAACCGATTAGCACGATTAAAACTAATATTAAATACTTGCATAATACGGTTAATAGAGGCTGTTTTATTTCTTACCGCATATAAAGCTATTTCATCAAATAATTCATCGGTATCATCATTTTCTACTGTCACATATCCCGCACTCTTATCATCAAGTTCATTTTCATCAATTAAATAACTTACTGGACCTTGGTCACGTAAAAAATTAGTTATCTTCATTACTTCCGCATCACTAACATATGCTCCTTGTAAACGGCGTTCACCAGTGGTATCAACATATAACATATCTCCATTACCAAGTAATTTTTCAGCTCCGCTATGATCAATAATAGTATTAGAGTCAGTATATGAGGCCACTCTAAAGGCCGCTCTAACGGGAATATTATTTTTGATACTACCGCGAATAATATCCGTTGATGGACGTTGTGTCGCAACAAGTAAGTGAATACCTGCAGCTCTAGCTTTTGCAGCTAATCGTTGGATATTACCTTCTACTTCGCTTGCTGCCACACTCATAAGGTCAGCCAACTCATCGATAATGATAACAATTGAGGGCATAATTGTTCCCCCATTTTGCTCAATATAATTATTATAAGCTTCTAAATTACGGGCGTGGACACTTTTGAAAATCGCAAATCGTTTATCCATTTCGACTGTTGCCCATCTTAAAGCCGCACTTGCACGTTTAGGATCCGTAATGACCGGCAAAGCAAGATGGGGGATTTCGTCGTAACTTGAAAATTCAACCATTTTAGGATCAATTAAGATTAATCGTAATTGTTCTGGAGTATTACGATACAATAAACTTAAAATAATAGCATTTAAACATACAGACTTTCCTGAACCTGTTGTTCCCGCAATAAGTCCATGAGGCATTTTTTCGATATCTACATAAATCTCATCGCCACCAATATCTAATCCTAAAGCAACATATAAGTGGTGTTTATCATTTAAAAATTTCGGATTATTAATTAAATTACCTAAATAAACATTACTTCTAGTCGCATTAGGAATTTCTATACCCGCATAACTCTTTCCTGGAATAGGGTCTTGTATCCGAATATTGCTTGCGGCAAGTTTCATTAATAAATCTTTTTCAAAAGTTCTTATTTTATTTACATTAGTTCCTGGCTTAATGGCAATTAAGAATTGCGTAACTGATGGTCCTTGAATCCATCCTGCAACTTCAGCACCATACGAGAAATCAATAAAAGTTTGATTAATAGCTGCCGCTTGGGCTTTAGCCCATTCATCACTTTGGGAGGTTTTGATCGATTCTTTGCGTAATATTGAAAGAGGCGGAAAATTGAACTTCTTTCTACTAGTGGATTTTTTAACTGGTTGCGGTTTAACAGTCTCGATAATTGGTTCAGAATCATCTTCATAAAGAGGTTCTTCTGAATATATCGTTTCTTCAATTACAGGTTTAGAAATTTTGGTTTTGACATTTTTTTCTTCTAATTGTTCATTTTTGGGTTTTCTTGCTGAAACTTTACCAGTTTCTAATATTTCACGATATTGTTCAGTATCATAAACCCCATATTCATTATAATTACGACCATACTTTTCTTTTACTTCTTCAGGTGTAGAATAAGTTTTTTTACGGTAATCAGCATAACGTTTAGTACCACTTTTACTATTTTCTGTAATCTTATCACTAACCATTGCTTGACGACCTAAAATAGGTGACACAAAATACTCTTGTTTACTAAAAGTTTCTTCTGAAGGGGAACTTTGGGGTTGTTTAATTAATACTTCATCAATGAGCATTTCTTCACTATCTTGTTCATAGTTGATTGGTTCTTTAACTGGTCGGTATGAAGCTCTTCTAGAATTTTTTTTCTCCATAACTTCTTCTACAGGAGAATTAACACCTTTTTGTTTATTAAAAAAACGCTCTAAAGCTGCTTCTTGAGTTTCCTTACTTTCTTGTTCAATAGAGGCAATATAAAAAGTTTTTTTACGTTCACTACTCATTTTTAGTCTCCTTTAATATCTCTTTTTCAATTTTTTGTAAATTTTTTTCTACGTGCTTATTAAAATCATTAGCCTCAACATTAAATAATCGTTTACTATAAACTCTATTGGTTTCATCGGCTACGACATCAATCGTAATTAACGAGATTTTATTAATGGTATATGAGATAGCCTTACTAAAAACTAGTTTTTTGACCCAATGATATGGATTGGCATAATTAATTACTGTTAAACCAATTTTGGATATTTTTCTAGCTGTAGTAGCAACCTTAACCATTTTAGAGTCATTAGCCTTTTTTCTAGTTTCGATTATTTTTACTATTTGCGTAATACTTAAATTTTTAAAAGGTTTAAAAATCGGTTTGTCCAAAATATCATTAAGACGATTATTAATGTATGTCATTAAATTTAATAATTCACTAATTGTTAATTCATAAACAGGATGTTTGGATTTAGGGAAATAGGATGAGGCTATTCTATTAATTAGTTCTTTAATGGTATAACCTAGATGTTTACTTGTTTCCACTGCCGATAATCCCTTATTATTAGTGATAAAGTCTTTTTTAGTTTGCTCAACTAAATCAATCATTTCTTCATCAGTAATATGTAATAATTGAATTTCTTTTATTTTTTTATTATTCTTAACACTTAAAAATAACATTAAACAATATAAACAACCAGCTAAAACTAATCCTATCAATATTCCCGCTAAAAAAATTGCAAGATTAGGGAAATTAAGATATCTAGATATTTTTTCAAAAAGCGCAGAAAACCATTCACTTATGATTTTTATGATATCTAACATTGTAAATCTCCTTAAAATGCTATTAAATTCATTTTACTACATATCCTTTTTTTTTGCAAATGAATTTAATTTTATTTTTGCAATAACCAAAAACCTATGATATAATACTAAATTAAGCGAGGTAAAAAGATATGGAACAACATTTAATCATTATTGACTTAGATGGAACTTTAATGTTGAATTTTAGCACTTATGATGAGGAAACAATCGCTTATCTAAAAAAGCTCAAAGATGATGGTCATCTTATTGTTATTGCAACTGGTAGACCACTTCGTTCTAGTTTTTTTGTTTATCAAGCAATTGGCTTAAATACCCCTATTATTAACTATAATGGAGCTTTAGTTAATCATCCCTTTGACAGCCATTTTCCAAAAACTGATTTAAGAGTTGAAAAAGATGATTTAACCCAAATATTTAATTTTGCGGGAAAAAATTTGATTAATGTTTTTGGTGAAATTCATGATGACATTTATGTTTTAAACTATAACTCTGAAATACATGACTTTTTACATGTTGATGGTGGAGTCCTTCATGAAGGACCAATGCAAGAGACCTTACCTGATAATCCTAATGGTTGCTTAATGTTTGTAAATTCAGATTTTGTGGAAACCTTACAAAAATATATTGAAGATAATTTTGGTGATCGCCTAAAATCAAGATATTGGGCTGTTGATAACTGTCATATTGTCGAAGTATACAATATTAAAGTAAATAAAGGCGCAGGCTTAAAAACAACCATGGAGTATTACAACATAAACAAAGAACATACTATCGCCATTGGTGATGGACATAATGATATCGAAATGTTTGATATTGCCGGAATTAGTGTAGCTATGAAAAATAGTCATCCTGATTTATTTAAACATGCAACTAATATAACAGATAGTTACGATAATCAAGGTGTTTTAAAATTCTTAAAAAAATATTTTGATAAATGATTATGAGAAAAGGGGCTCAAAATTATGAGTCCCTTTATTGAGATATTATTCTGGGTTCTTTATAATCAGTTGGGGTTTGTAAAAATCCTATAGAATTAGTTGGGGTGG
>CAYLLO010000010.1:0-35086 GCA_964384805.1 uncultured Staphylococcaceae bacterium
AAATATAAACCACAAACTGTTCCTGTAGCGTTGTCAATTGCTCCATGTAAAGTTACTTTACCAAAGTCTTTTCCTAACCAATAATCTTCACATGCATCCATTTCTAAACATTCACCAAAATACTTTAATCTTGGAATTCTAGAATGAGCATCATATTTGTTTAAAATATTATTTTTTACTATTAAGTCTTTTTGACCTTCTGAAAGTTTTTCTTTATTCTTTTTAGCTGCTTTGATCTTTTTCTTTTCTAATTTTACAGTATCTTTTTGAACTTTAGGTGAAAGAATATTATTTTTTCTAAAAAGAGTATAAAGTGCAGTATAAGAAATATTAATATTTTCATGTTCTTCAAGAAGTTCTTGAAAATGTTTAAAATTAGCATCATAATATTTAGTTTTATATAGTTCAATAATTCTATCTTTTTATTTAGTAAATTTGTATTAATCTATTAACTTGTCGTAAAGTAATACCAAGTTTAATAGCAGCACGTTTTTTATTTCCATTGTTATCTACTAGATTTTTAATTATTTCATATTTTATTTGTTCCATTGTTCTTAATTCTACTTTCTTCATGATGAATACCTCCGACAGATATTATATCATGATATTTAATATTGGGACATTTTCTAAAACTAACTATTAAGACATTATCATAAAATAAACACAAGAGAAGGAAAAAAGGTTATAAATTATTTGAAAATATATTTTTGATATGATATAATATGATATGGATATGAGAATTTCAACACGATATATAATTGAAATTATATAGTGGTTGATTCCTACAAATCTTAGTAAAAAATTATTTAAAATAAAATTAGAAAGAGGTATTTAACATTATGAAAACAATTGATTTAAGCAAATACGGTATTACTGGTGCTAAAGAAATTATTTACAATCCTTCTTATGAAGAATTATTTGAAGCTGAAACTAATTTAGAGTTAACTGGTTATGAAAAAGGACAAGTTACTGAATTAGGTGCGGTAAATGTAATGACTGGTGTTTATACAGGTCGTTCGCCTAAGGATAAATTTATCGTTATGGATGAAAATTCAAAAGATACTGTTTGGTGGACAAGTGATGAATTTAAAAATGATAATCATCCTTGTAGTGAAGAAACTTGGAAAGAGTTAAAGGAATTAGCTGTTAAACAACTTTCCAATAAAAAACTTTATGTTGTAGATTTATTTTGCGGAGCTAATAAAGATACTAGAATGGCTATTAGATTTATAATGGAAGTTGCTTGGCAAGCTCATTTTGTTAAAAATATGTTCATTAATCCAACTACTGATGAATTAGAAAATTTTGAACCTGACTTTGTTGTTTATAATGCTTCAAAAGCTAAAGTTGAAAATTATAAAGAATTAGGATTAAATTCTGAAACAGCTGTAGCTTTCAATATTACTTCTCGCGAACAAGTTATTTTAAATACTTGGTATGGTGGAGAAATGAAAAAAGGTATGTTTTCAATGATGAACTACTATTTACCACTTAAAGGTATGGCATCAATGCATTGTAGTGCCAACACAGATATGAATGGAGAAAATACAGCATTATTCTTCGGTTTATCTGGAACTGGGAAAACGACTTTATCAACAGATCCAAAACGTTTATTAATTGGTGATGACGAACACGGATGGGATGACAAAGGAGTATTCAACTTTGAAGGTGGATGCTATGCTAAAGTTATTAATCTTGATAAAGAATCTGAGCCAGACATTTATCGAGCAATTAGACGTAATGCATTATTAGAAAATGTTACTGTCGATGAAAATGGGGTTATTGATTTTAAAGATGGATCAACTACCGAAAATACTCGTGTTTCTTATCCAATTAACCACATTGAAAAAATTGTTCGCCCTGTTTCTGCTGCCCCTGCAGCTAAAAACGTCATTTTCTTATCTGCAGATGCATTTGGAGTACTTCCTCCAGTTTCAGTGTTAACTCCTGAACAAGCTCAATACTATTTCTTATCAGGATTTACATCAAAATTAGCGGGAACAGAACGTGGAATTACTGAACCTACTCCAACCTTCTCAGCATGCTTTGGGCAAGCATTCTTAGAATTACATCCAACCAAATATGCAGAAGAATTAGTTAAAAAAATGGAAGTAAGTGGAGCTAAAGCTTATCTTGTTAACACTGGATGGAATGGTACAGGAAAACGTATCTCTATTAAGGATACTCGAGGAATTATTGATGCGATTTTAGATGGCTCAATTCTTAAGGCTAAAACTAAGGTTGTTCCATACTTTAATTTAGAAGTTCCTACCGAATTACCAGGTGTTAATCCAGCAATCTTAGATCCTCGCGATACTTATGCTGATTCTAAAGAATGGGATGCAAAAGCACAAGATTTAGCTGCCCGTTTTGTTAAAAATTTTGATAAATATACAGGAAATGAAGCAGGTAAAGCTCTAGTTAAAGCTGGACCTCAAGTAAAATAAAAATTATATAAATTGAAATAAACCCCAGGAGATTATTCTTGGGGTTTTTACTTTTTGTTAAAACATATATATTAGCTAGTATATAACTAATTGGGTAATATAGTTAAATAATTATAGAATTTGTTGTGAAAGAAAAAATATTGTGTTATAATGAGGTGACATTAGTTGAAAGGAGACATTTATATGGAAAAATTATTTCGTTTAAAAGAAAATGGTACAAAAGTATCAACCGAAATTATTGCTGGTTTAACAACATTCTTTGCGATGTCATACATTATTATTGTTAATCCAGGAATTCTTTCAGAAGCCGGTATGGAATGGGGAGCAGTATTTTTAGCTACAATTATTTCAGCAATTATCGGAACGCTTGTAATGGGGTTAGTTGCTAATGTACCTTATGCCCAAGCACCAGGAATGGGTCTTAATGCTTTTTTTGTTTATACAGTATGTTTTGGTTTAGGATTTACATGGCAACAAGCTCTTTCAATGGTATTTATTTGTGGTATTATTAATATTTTGATTACCGTTACAAAAATTCGTAAATACATTATCAAGGCAATTCCACTTAGTCTACAACATGCTATTGGTGGTGGTATTGGGATTTTTGTTGCATATATAGGATTCTTAAATGTTGGTATTTTGAATTTTGGTGGTGGTGTTCCTGCACTTACAACCTTAAATCAACCAGCATTTTGGGTGTTTTTAATTGGTCTTGCTTTAATTATAATTTTACTTGTTCTTAAAGTTAAAGGAGCAATCTTGATTTCAATTGTTGTAACAACAATTATTGGTATTCCTTTTGGAGTAACTTCTTTAGGAGAAACAATAAGTTTTACTGAAGCATGTGAACAATTTCCAACAACTTTTTTAGCTATATTTAGAGAAGGTGGTATTGCTAGTTTATTCACAGATCTTTCTAAACTTCCACTAGTATTAATAACAATTTTCTCTTTTAGTATATCTGATACCTTTGATACAATTGGGACTTTTATTGGTACTGGTCGTCGTAGTGGAATCTTTTCAGCAGAAGATGAAAAAGCTATGGAATCAGGAGCAGGATTTAAATCAAAGATGGATAAAGCCTTATTTGCCGATGCTACCGCAACATCAATAGGTGCTCTTTTGGGTACTTCGAATACAACAACCTTTGTTGAAAGTTCAGCGGGGATTGGAGCAGGTGGACGTACAGGTTTGACATCTGTAGTTGTTGCTATTTGTTTTGCGTTATCAGCTTTCCTAGCTACTTTTGTAAGTGCCGTTCCTTTTGCGGCAACAGCTCCTGCATTAGTAGTAGTTGGTATTATGATGACATCTTCATTTAAAGATATTGAATGGAGTGATTTTGATGAAGCGGTCCCAGCCTTCTTTGCCGGTATTTTCATGGCTCTTTGTTATAGTATTTCATATGGAATCGCTGCAGGATTTATCTTCTATATTATTGTAAAAATTTGTAAAGGTAAAATAAAAGAAATTAATCCAATCCTATGGATTTGTACAGGATTATTTATCTTAAACTTTGTATTACTAGCATTAATTTAATATGTAAATAAGGTGAGTAAAAAAACTCACCTTTTTATTTTCATATTAGTTTCTTTTTTCCTCAATTTGGTGTAAAATATGACATAATGAGAGGTGTATTATGTTACCAAGAGGATTAAATAAAAAGAATAATGAATTATATATTAATGAGTATTCATTTAAAAAATTACAAAAAGAATACGGGACACCATTATATATATATGATAAAAAAGAATTATTAGCCAATATTGAAACTTTTAATCAGTACTTTAAAGGCCAAAATTTTAAATCACAGATTGTTTATGCATCTAAAGCTTTTTTGGTACCTAAAATGTGTGAAATTATTAATGAAAACAATTGGATGATTGATGCGGTTAGTTTAGGAGATTTATATATAATAGATCAAAGTATGGATATTAAAAAGGCTGTTTTTCATGGAAATAATAAATCAGTTGAAGAATTACGATTTGCGATTGAAAAAAATGTAGGAGTGATAGTTGTTGATAATTATGAAGAGTTAGAAACGTTAGGATTATTAGCTAAAGAATATCAAAAAAAAGTTAAAACAATGTTTAGAATAAATCCTGGAATCGAAGCACATACTCATTCATACATTCAAACATCTTTATTGTCTTCTAAATTTGGGGAAAGTATTTATGATGAAAAAGTATTAGATAAAATAATGCGATATTATCAAAATAATCATCAAGTAGAATTATTAGGTTTTCATTCCCATATTGGATCACAAATAACAGAAGTAGATGCCTTTTTAAAAAATGCAGAAATGATGGTTAAATTTAGTTTAAAAATGGAAAAACAATATAATTATAAGATTACAGAACTAAATTTAGGTGGCGGATTTGGGATTAAATATACTAATGAAAAAATAAAACTAGCTCAAATTCTTCAAGAATTATCAAACTGTTTAGATAATTTAGTAGCTAATACTTCGATTAAGAAAGTATATATTGAACCAGGTCGTTCAGTTGTCGGACGTAGTGGAATGACTTTATATACTGGATCAATGATTAAAAATACCTTCGGTGGTAAAAAGTATTTATTTGTTGATGGTGGAATGACGGATAATATTCGCCCTGCCTTATATCAAGCAGAATATGAAGTTATTAATCCAATTAGATTAAATGGAGAAAAAGTGTTGGTTGATGTTGTCGGCAAGTGTTGTGAATCAGGAGATATTGTTTCAAAAAGTACGAAAATAGCTTTTGAAAAAGGAGATCCTATCCTTGTTTTATCAACAGGAGCATACGGATATTCAATGAGTTCCAATTATAATAGTGCTTTAAAAGCTGCAGTAATTTTAGTAGATGAAAACATTGAAGTAATTAGTAGAAGAGAAGAATTAAAAGATTTGATGAAGTTATATTAAAAAATGGATATATTACTTCTTAATTTGGTGAAGTTAAGAATAAAAAAATAACACACACATTAGTTTTCTGATAATGTAAGGGAAAAGATGTGTGTGTTTTAATATTTTATATGGTTTTAATTATTTAATCCTTATCGTTCACGTTTTTTAATTAATGTCACCATAACCCCCAAAGAAATAATTCCTACGATTAAGGTATTCAATTCCTTTTTGCAGCCAGTCTTTTTTTCTGTATTTTGATTTTCTTCTATAAACTTTCCAGTTGTTAGGTCATAAACTTTATGTTCGTTAACTTCAATTTTACCCTGACCATCATTTAAATTATAACAAGTTAGGATATCAAATTCAATTTGTGTAACATTTGTTAAATCATATTTTACTTCAATTGGTTCATCTAAATAAGGATTACGTTTATCATTAATTAAGATTCGATAATATTCTAAAGCTAAATCAGGATCATTAATTTCAGGAGTAAAAATTAATTTGTTCGTTCCCGTTTCAATTTTTAATTCTCCAAAAGTTGGTTGTTTTTTAGCAGAAAAAACTTTTCCAGTAACCATTGTTTCGATGTTTTGTTTCTCAATAGTATCATAAGTGAATA
This sequence comes from uncultured Staphylococcaceae bacterium, assembly GCA_964384805.1. Classification (GTDB taxonomy): domain Bacteria; phylum Bacillota_I; class Bacilli_A; order ML615J-28; family CAG-313; genus HGM10611. The sequence goes on from CAYLLO010000010.1 coordinate 5,954, forward strand.
GATACGTAAATTCAGTATTAGATGTTAACTCATCAAAAGAAACTTTACCATCTACAACTTCCTTGGTAATTCCATTTAAAGTACATTTAATAGCCTTGATTTGATCAAAATCAACTTCACTTGTATCAAGAGCAAAAGATATTGAGGAATCAGTTGTTATGGTTTCGGTAAGATTGAAATCGGCACGCTTCATAACTACTAAAAGACAATTTCCTACATTACGAGGACTATTAGGGTCTCCAGAATCAGAAGGAGAATTTTTAACCACAAACTCACCATTTTCACGAATAAAGAAGGTAGATGATCCTCCTCCGTCTAATAAAACGGCATCCGTAATACCATAAGACTTCATAAAAGCATTTATTTCTTGTTGGTTAGTACCAAACATTTTACGATTTTTTTGACGTCCATCCATAGTTAATAAACAAATAGTTCCATCGGCTTTTTGTCCGACAATTGTTCTTGGGGCTCTAGTTTTTAAATAGGAATCAGAGTGATATTCAGGTAAGTTATCATCTTCCGCAAGAAGGGCAAATCCTCCAATAATATTTTTGACGTCTGCATATTCACCGGTCAATTCATATTGTACTCTAATATATGTACCAATATTTAATAATTCTTGAACTTCAGGATTATTACTTGCTACAGCAAAACCAGTGGAAGGAACTTCGGTGTTTTTATCAGTAGAAGAAATAGCGCCATATCCATAATAACTATTTTCATCTGCTTGATAAATAACCCGTTCAGCCTTTTCAACAATATATACGTTGTCACTTTCAATAGTAGGAGCAGAAAATTGACGATTTGAGTAAGATGATTCACCATAGTTATTAATAATTTTATCACCAATGACGCGACCAAAATAAGCCCCTGTTTCTCCATTATCAATATTTTCATTAAATTTGTTTAAATTAATTGAAGCAATTTCAACGCCTGTTTCATCAAAAATAGTCAAAATAGGTAAAGCTGTTCTAGTAACTTTATTTCCATCAATAAAGACAATTCCTTTTTCCGTGTTATTATGGTAGAAACCAACACCATTCCATCCTGATGCTTTATAACGAAGCATATTGCCATCGACGACTTCTAAACCATTGCCTGATTGACCAAAATCTTTAGTATTATGCCAGTCATAGAAATCACCATTAATACCGCCTAATACAACATATTCAGGATGTTTTTTTTCAAAATCTTTAGCCATCTCAGTTATTTCAACCATATTCCAGTTAAAACCTGATTGCATACTCCAAGGAATTACATAGGCATTACTAGAACTAGGAATATTTAAAATATTAATTTGTTGACCATACCATTTATTAACATCAATGGTTTGACTACCACCTGTACCTTGATCCCAACCTGATGGCATATCTGTTCTTGTTTCGGCAATTATTTTTTCATACATTATATCTTGAAAAACGTAACTTTTGGTGCTACTAATTTCTCGGTAATAATCAGTATAATTTATTTCTACTGCTTGAGAAACTAAAGTACTTCCCCATAATAATAACATAAAAATAGTTAAAAAACTTATCATTTTTTTCATTTAATCACCTCTTGTACTATTATTCTATCATAAAAGAAGCTAAAAATATTAAAAATAGGTAAAAAAAGAAACTCAAAGTTCAAGACTTTGAGTTTTAAAAATTATTGTCGTTTTTTAATAAAAATGAAAATGGTAGATAATGAAATTAAACTAACAACTAAAATTGATAAATTCTTTTTACAACCTTGTTGAGTGTTATTGCCAGAATCATTTGGTTCAGTTGGAATACTAGGTTCATCTGGAGTAATAGGTTCATCTGGGGTAATAGGATCACTTGGGTCATTAGCTTTTAAATTTAAAATTTTGTTTTCTTCAAAAGTTACTTTATGTTCCGTATCATTAGGTCCATATAAATTATAACTATAAGTCAAAGTATAATTAAGCTTTTCTAAAGAAGAATCAATGATTATTTCGATAGGTTCATCTAAATAAGGATATCGTTTATCATCAACAATAACTCGAATATAATCAAAGGCCAAATCAACATCTTCAATAATAGGATTAAAGATAACTTTATTATCTTTAAGTTCAATTTGCCAATCTTTAATCTCTGGAAGAGTTTTAATGGTACTAGTCGTTCCATTTAAAATCGCATCAACCCCTTTAGTATTATCTGTATCATAAGAGAAAGAATACGCATAGTCAGTCATTTTCTCTAAACCATCAAAAGTGACTTTATTGTTAATAACTTCTTTGGTAACATTATTTATTGTACAATATATTTTTTTGATTCTTGTCATATCGGCATTATCGGTATTAACATTAAGTGTTAAACTATTAGATGTTGGTTCAATTGAGTCAATTTTTAGACCACTATCTTTTACCACAAAAAATAAACCACTTAAGTTAGAGCGTTCACTTCCATCACGAGGAGTATTGACTAAATCAAATCCACCATCTTTATTACGCCAAATAGCTGTAACTGAACCACCACCATCATCTTGATAAGCAGTAACGACATTATTTTGTTTTAAAAAAGCATTAATTTCCCAACCATTAAGACCAGATATTTTTTTATTAGTAGTCATATCAGCAGTCATGAGAATATAAGTTCCATCGGCTTTAATTCCAAAGACACTTCTTGAGTAAGTAGAAGTATTATAAGAACCAGATACCCCCATATCAATACCATTTAATCTTTGAATTGTATGGTATCCAGATGCTGCTTCAACATTATTTAAAGCATCATTAGCATAGCTAAATTGAACTCTTATGCGTACGCCAGTTCCTAAAAGGTTAGTTAGAGTAGTATCATTAGAATCAATAATAAATTGACCTTTATCAAGGGTAAAAGATTGGGCGATTTGATCTATAGTTCCTCGTCCAAAAACACTATCAATCGCATATTGACCTTTGTAAGTGTAAGTTCGTGAGTTATTCATGTAGGCAAGTTCAGCTTTAGAAACAATATATAAATCATTAGTACTAGTAACATTTAAGGCTTCATATTCTTTACTGCTATTAACATATGAGAACCAGACAGTTGTTGTATTAGCAGAAGGAGATTGATTAACGCCTTCTACCGGGTGTTTAGATAGAACATTACCATTGTCATCTAATATTTCTAAGTATAACCCTTGAACATTGTTGACATCAATAAAACCATTAGTTGAACCATCATTAGTAAATGCTACCGCATTAGAACTATTAGCGGTCATAGAATAAGTGAAACGACGTTCGCCATCCATGATAATAGGATAATATGGTTGCCATTCATAGAAATCTTGACCCTTACTGATAGTTTCTGTTCCAAATGAGAGGATATATTGATCGGCATTAATACCAGCAACAACCCTCCAACCAGGATGATTTTTTTCATAGTTTTCAGCAAGCTTACTTAATGTAGTTCGATTATTTCTAAAGTTTTGATATTGGGTAGACCAAACAACTAGTTTTGATGATACCCCATCGGTTTTCATGGAAAACAAATTAACACTTTGTTCGCCAGTAGCTGTTTTTCCGCTTACTTTATTCCAAGTAGCTCCATACTTATTATTTTCGATATTTTCGGTAGTTGTAAAATAATATTGATTAGTGTCATCATAAGTTGTTATCCCTGCTGCGTGAACAGAAAAAGTAGAACCTATAAAACATAATAACGTAAGTAGTAAAAAAGAACATAATAATTTTAGATTCTTCATTAGTGTTAAACCTCCTATATAATTAATTGATTTTTAAATCTATATATAAAATTATAATAGTTTTGAAAACGTTTTTCAAATAAAATGATAGAAAATAAAAATCCTTTAGTAGTTAAAAAGTTCACTTGCCTTGAATAATTCCCAAAGATATGATAAAATATTTTAAAAGATAGGTGATAAAATGATTAAACTTGCAGATGAAAAAGATATTTTTGGTATATATGCTTGTATAAAAGATGCCAAAAAAATGTTAAAAGAAAGTGGTTCAGATCAATGGCAAGATTCTGATGGTTATCCAAGTATGGAGACTATTACTAGTTATGTTGCGGGAAGAATGATGTATATTAATGTTGAAAACAATGAGATTGTTGGTTGCCTTGCTATGTGCCGCGGGAAAGAAAAAAATTATGAAGAAATTGAAGGGGATTGGTTAAATGATGATCCTTATTATACTCTTCATTTGATGGCGGTTAAAGGTGGACATTACCGAAAAGGTGTAGCCTCAACATTAATTAAAGAAATGATGAAAATAGCATATGGTGATAAGATATATAATTTAAGAGTAGATACTAAAGCTGAAAATATACCGATGTCAACATTACTTATAAAACTAGGATTTATTAAAACCGGGACAATTACGATTAAGAAAGATGGAGTATTAGATTCTCAAAGAGAAGCGTATCAAATAATAATAAAAGAAGATATACTAAACGAAGAACCAAAAACTATTATTGATGATAAACTTAAGAAAAAAACGGTTTTTAAAACAGTATTAGATTTTATTATTAAAACGATGAATGGGATGGCTTATGGATTATTTTCAACTTTAATTATTGGAACAATTGTTGCCACAATTGGCGGATTTATCCCCGAAAATAATTTTTTCCATGAATTGTTGATGTCTTTAGCGAGTATTTTAAAACTATCGACTGGGATAGGTATTGGTCTAGGTATTGCTTGGAGTTTAAAACTTGATGGACTAAAGATGATATGTGCTTGTGTATCTGGTGGTATTGCCGCATATTTTTCTAAAATTAAAATTTGGGATTTATTTACAATCGGTGAAGAAATGAATTCCTATTTCTCAGAACATATTGGTTTTACAATTGGTGATCCATTATCAATATATGTTGTGGTAATTATTACGATTTTACTAATGAAATTAGTATTAAGAAAAAAGACGCCAGTTGATATTATAATAATTCCGCTCTTTACTTTATTTACAGCCTCAGTAATTAGTATTATTGTTAATGGACCAGTATCATATTTAACTACAATTGTTGGTAATTTTGTTAATGAAGCAACAGAATATCAACCATTAATAATGGGAATTTTAATATCTGTTGTAATGGGAATGGCTTTGACGGCGCCTATTTCTTCAGCTGCTATTGCGGCAACCCTTGGGTTATCGGGTATCGCAGGAGGAGCCAGTGTCATTGGATGTGCAGTTCAAATGTTAGGATTTGCGGTAATGAGTAGAAAAGATAATAATGTGGGAACTATTATTTCGGTAGGAATTGGAACTAGTATGTTACAATTTAAAAACATCTTAAAAAAACCAATTATTTGGTTGCCAACAATAATTGTTTCGGCTATTTTAGGTCCACTTGGAACAATGGTATTTAAATTACAATGTAATTCAAGTGGGGCTGGTATGGGTACTAGCGGACTAGTAGGAATCTTTGGGACCATTGAAGAAATGGGAGGATTGGCTAATTCATGGCTACCGATCCTATTACTTTTAATCGTTTTACCTATTGTTCTAGTATTCATAGTAGATGTTATTTTTAGAAAATTAAAGTTAATTAAATCAGGTGATTTAAAAATATAATTAAGTATCTTTTACTAAAAAGTAGAATGTAAAGTTTAACAAAAAATGTTTATTATATAGGAAATATTTATTTACCAAAAGATAAATAATAACATTTCACTTTATATTTTAGGTATTTTGTGGTAAAATATACCTAAGAATGATACTTGACTTTATAAGAAAGGAATCGTAATTATGAAGAAAAGGGACTATATAGTAACCATTGGATTATGTGTAATAGCGATTGGTTGTGGAATTACAGCATATGTTTTAAATGGAACAGATATTGCTAATAAGAATATTTGGTGTATTGTTTTATTTGGATTAGCAATAGCGGGTTTCACAACTTTAATTAATATTTTAATTCGTTTCAAACAAATGCGGAAAGAAAACTTTTTAGAAAATCGACTTAATATGTGGAATACCATTTCTTATCGTGTTAAGAAAGCGGGAGAAACAGCATTTAATGAATTACCTATTGGGATTTTAGTTTTAAACGATGATTATGAAGTTGTTTGGTCAAATAATTTTGCCAAAAACTTATTTATGAGTCAATTAGATCGTATGAATTTACATAATATTAACGACTCATTGTATAGATATTTAAAAAAATCAGCTACTGATTTTACTGTCGATATTTATGGGAAATCATACCATATTAAATATATTTCTGAACATCATATTGTTTATTTAATAGATATTACAAGTGAATTAGAATTGGAAAAACGATATGTTGCTAGAACTACGGTTTTAGGATATATTAATATTGACAATTTAGAAGAAGCATTATCTGATTTTGATGTCCAAGAAAGAGCGGAATATATGTGGAAAATTATTGGTATTATTGCCAAATGGGCTGATAGTTTTGGGGCATATGCAAGAGCTTATAGTGATAAAAACTATATTATCATTATGGATTATGCGCAACTTAAACAAATGATTAAGAAAGATTTTTCCATTCTTGATGAAATCAAAACGATTATTAAAGTAAATACTGCGGCAAGAATTAGTTTGAGTATAGGAATTGCCTGTATTGATGAAAGCATTGGAGAACTTTCTAAACATGCTAATGAACAATTAGAGATGGCCGAAAATCGTGGTGGGGACCAAGTAGTTGTTAGAATTGATGATGACATTTTCTATTATGGGGCTAAGACGGATGCTGTTCCTAAAGAATCTAAAGTGGAAGTTCGAATTAAGAGTGAAGAATTACAAGCAGTGATAAAAAAATATAATCGGGTGCTAGTAATTGGCCACAAAACTTTAGATGCCGATGCTTTTGGAGCTACATTTGGAGTTTATAAAATTGCTAAACTTATAGGAAAAGAATCATATATGATTTTTGATCCTAAAAGTATCGATTTAACAGTTGAAAGAATTTATGATTCAATCATTAGGGATTATGTAGGCTTATTAGATGATTTCATTACTCCTGGTCAAGCTATGCATTTGTTAGATGATAAGACATTATTAATGATTGTTGACTGTCAAAGTGAATTTTTATTAGTAGAACCTAAGTTAGTTAAAAAAGCTCATCACATAGGAATTATTGACCATCACCGACAAGGAGAAGGCTCAATTAATAATCCAGAATTCTATTATTCATCAACATCAGCATCATCTAGTGTTGAATTAATAGTAGAATTGTTAGAATTCTTTGAAAAAGAATTATCCTTTGATGCTCTTGAAGCAACATGGATGCTTTTAGGAATTATTGTTGATACCAATAACTTTATTTATCGGACAAGTTCTAAGACTTTTGAAGTGGCCTCAATGTTAAAACGTTATGGGGCAGATATGACCATAGTCAAAAAATATCTAAAAGAAGATATTACTGAAAAACATACCCGCAATGAGTTTATTAAAAATGTAGAATTTTATAAAGACCAAGTTGGGATTGCGGTGGGACGTTCAGATGTTATTTATGAAAGAGCAACACTTGCTAAAATATCAGATGAAATTATTTCAATTAGTAGCTTAGATGTTGGAATTACGATTGGATTCATCGCAGAAGATACTATTGGAGTTAGTGCTAGAAGTTTAGGAGCCATTAACGTTCAAATATTGATGGAACGTCTTGGCGGTGGTGGTCATTTAAATAATGCAGCTACTCAAATAGCATCTAACAATATAGAGGAAGTTGTTGAGAAGATAAAATCACTTGTTGATGAATATCTAGGAAAGGAAGAAAGTATGAAAGTAATATTAATAAAAGAAGTAAAAGGTCGTGGAAAACGCGGAGATTTAATCGAATTACAACCAGGATTTGCGAATCACTTAATTAGAAGTGGTCAAGCAATAATGGGTTCACCTGAAAATATTAAAAAATTAGAGGAAGAACGCCAACAAGAAGCGATTGCGGCTGAAAAACACTTCCAAGAAATGAAGGAACTTAAAAAATTAGTTGAAAGTAAAATCATAAAAATATATGTTAAAGTTGGGGCAGAAGGTAAACTATTTGGTAGCGTTAGTATGAAACAAGTGGTAGATGCTTTCGAAAAAGAAACTGGAGTAGCCTTAGATAAACGTAAAATCAACTACGAAGATACGATTACAAGTTTAGGTACTTATGATATCCCAATTCAACTTCATAAAGAAGTTGTTGCTAACATTAAAGTATTTGTTATTGAGAAAGAGTAATTTATGCCAAAAACAAGGAACGAAAACCCCAATAAACGTGTTGTGCCTTATAATACTGAGGCAGAAATGTATGTTTTGGGTAGTATAATTATTGACAATAAAATCATGCATGCGGTTAGTGGAAAAATAGCTGAAAGTGATTTCTATGATGAACAAAATGCGGCGATATATCGGGCGATTTCATCACTTTATAACCATAATCAAGATATCGAACCATTAAGTATAATTGATGAAATGCGCCGTTTAAAAATTGAGTTGTCAACCGATACCAAAGAATATATTTTAGAACTTGTAGACAATGTACCATCAACTTCATCAGTGAACTTATATGTTGATTTAGTTAAGGAAAAAGCGATTGAACGTGAACTATTAAATAACATGAAAGAAATTTCAGATGATATTTTAGTTGGTAATTTAGATTTTAATGGAATCTTAGACAAAGCAGAAGATAGAATTCAAACTATTGTTAAAAAGCGTCGTACAACAGAATTGTTAACGATGAGTAGGGCGGTAGATCAAGTATATGAAAATATTCGCTCATATTCTAATGATAAGAATGATATTAGAGGAATTCCTTCTGGATTTAAACGTTTAGATAAAGCAACTCTTGGATTTCAAAAAGGAAATTTAGTAATTTTGGCTGCTCGTCCCTCAGTTGGTAAATCAGCTTTTGCTTTAAATATAGCGGTTAATGCTTGTCGTAAAAATCCTAATTTAAATATTGCTTTCTTTTCTTTAGAAATGACCATTGAACAATTATTAATTCGCTTATTTAGTTATGAATCAAAAGTAAATATGCGTAATATTTTAAATGGAACATTAGAACCTAAAGAAATGGTTTTGCTAGGACATGCATGTAAAACCCTAAAAATGCATAATATATATTTTGATGAATCAAATTCATCGGATATTTATGATATTCGTTCTAAATGTCGTCAACTAAAACAAACTAATGGATTAGATATGATTATTATTGACTATTTACAACTTATTAGTGCATCTAGTCAAGGGGGACGCAATCGTCAAGAAGAAGTTGCCAAAATCTCCCGTGAATTAAAAATTTTAGCTAAAGAACTTGAAGTTCCAGTCATCGCCTTATCACAATTGTCTCGTAAATCCGATGAACGTGAAGATAAAAAACCAGTTCTTTCTGATCTTCGTGAATCTGGAGGAATTGAACAAGATGCCGATATTGTTATGTTCTTATATCGTAATGAAGCTAAAAAAGATAAAGAAGAATATAAAGAAGAAATTGTTACAGTTGAACAAGAAAATGAAGATAATGGGGAAAAAACAGTTGAATTAACGATCGCGAAAAACCGTCAAGGGGCTCTTCGTGATATAACTTATAACTTTGCTGGGGAAGTTTGTACTTTCCAAGAAACTAAATTTATCATTCAAAAAGTAAAAAAAGAAAATTAAAATAATGAGGCGAGATATGAAAGATAGACTAGAAGTTATTAAAATGCGGTATGACCAAATCTCTAAAGATTTGTTAGATATCAATATTGTCAGTGATATTAAAAAAATGACGGCTTTATCTAAAGAACAACGCTCTTTAGAAAAAATTGTTGAAAAATATCAAGCTCTTCTAGCTTGTGAAAAAAACATTAGTGAATTAAAAGAACTAGTACATGACGTAGATCTAGATATACGCGAAATGGCAGAAGCGGAACTTTTAGAAGCACAAGAATCATTGAATAATCTAACTGATGAAATTAAAATTTTACTTATTCCTAAAGATCCTAATGATGAAAAAAACGTAGTTATGGAAATTAGAGGAGCTGCTGGAGGAGATGAAGCAAATATATTTGCTGGTGACCTATATCGTATGTATATTAAGTATGCAGAAACAAAAGGATGGAAAGTTGAAATTATGGATTCAGAAGTGTGTGAGGCAGGAGGTTTTTCCCAAATCAGTTTAATGATTTCTGGAGATTCTGTTTACTCATATTTAAAATATGAATCTGGTTCACATCGTGTTCAACGGGTCCCAGCTACTGAATCGCAAGGGAGAATTCACACTTCAACCGCAACAGTACTTGTGATGCCTGAGGCTGAAGATTTAGAAGTAGAACTTGATATGAATGAAGTAAGAATAGACATATTCTGTTCATCAGGTCCTGGAGGACAAAGTGTAAATACGACTAAATCTGCAGTTCGTGTTACCCATTTACCAACAGGAATTGTTGTTTCTTGTCAAGATGGTAAGAGTCAACATGAAAATAAAGCTAATGCTTTAAAAGTATTAAAAACACGTTTATACGATTTTATGCTTCAACAAAAAGAAGAAGCCGAAGGTGCAGAGCGTTTATCCAAAATTGGACGTGGAGATCGTAGTGAAAAAATAAGAACCTACAACTACCCTCAAAATCGTGTGACTGATCATCGTATAGGGTTCACTATTCAGCAATTAGATCGCATTATGGAAGGGCGTATTGATCCAGTAATTGATGCTTTAATTGAATTTGAACAAAAACGAGCATTGTCAGTATCAGAAGAATAGTTTAATGTAAAGAGGCATTTATTTCTAAAATGTCTCTTTTTCTATTTATAAGTATAATTATGTTTTATATTTTTAATATAATAAAATATATGGAAATGATAATAAGGATTTTATCCAAAATAATTAGAATTGTCCTAATTTATTTTTTTAAACTATTGACATAAACCTCTACTTGATGTATAATAAGTATGAAAAATGCAGAAGATATAAGCAAAATAAATAGATAAAATGAGGAGATTTATGCAAAATGGAACGAACCCTTATTACTAAACTTATTGAGTGGAAAGAAAAATCCAACAGAAAACCGCTGATACTAAAAGGTGTTAGACAATGTGGAAAAACCCATTTAATTAAAGAATTTGGAAAACGGTATTACGAGTCATACGCGTATTTTAATTTTGAAGAAAACGATGCTTTGAAAACTGTCTTTGAAAAGAATTATGATACTTCACGTATCATTTTTGAACTTGGATTGTATATTGGAAAAACGATAGAACCTGACAAAACCCTCATAATTTTTGATGAGATTCAAGAATGTGGTAGAGCTATAACTGCTATGAAATATTTTTGTGAAAATGCTCCTGAATATCATATTGTTTGTGCTGGTTCGCTTTTGGGAATTGCCTTACAAAAGCAGCTTTCTTTTCCTGTTGGAAAGGTTGATTTTCTTACCCTCTACCCTATGAGCTTTTCGGAGTTTTTACGTGCCGCAGGTCCTGAAACACTTGCGGATTATGTTGAAAACTTCCAAAAGGGAGATAATCTCCCCGAAGTAATCGGTGAGAAGCTTGCTACCTTTCTTAGACAGTATTATATTACGGGTGGTATGCCTGAAGTTGTTAATGTATGGTGTAATACACATAGTATAGAGCAAGTAGAATATATACAGCAGGCAATCATAAATAGCTATGAACTTGACTTTGCCAAGCACGCGCCTATAAAAGATTTTCCTAAGTTGACCGCGATTTGGCGCTCAATTCCTGAACAACTTGCCAAGGAGAATACCAAATTCATTTTTAGTCACGTCAAAAAAGGGTGGCGTTCTAAAGATCTTGAAGATGCTCTTGAATGGCTAATTGGTGCAGGACTTGTTTATAAAGTCCGCAAAATTGAAAAACCGTTTATTCCGCTTTCTTCTTATGCCGATGATACCTCATTCAAACTTTATATGTCTGATGTTGGTATTTTACGAAAACTATCCAAGCTCCCTTATGAGGTGGTATTGGATGCAACAACGACCTACAAAGAGTTCAAAGGATCTATGACGGAAAATTACGTTCTTTGTGAACTTTTGAAATCGGTTGACGATACGGCATATTATTGGTCAAGCGGAAACACTGCTGAGGTTGATTTTATAGTTCTAAGCGGTACGGAGATAGTGCCGATTGAAGTAAAATCTGAAAGAAATGTCAAGGCTCGTTCTCTTTCTGAGTATAGGAAAAAGTACGCACCTAGATATTCCGTCAAGACTTCTATGAGACACGAAATCGCTGGAGAGGATATGTTAAACATTCCTTTGTATTTGATTTCAAGAATGGCGAATTTTACGAAAATCTAAAGTACATTGTTAATAATAAAATAAAGATAACTAAAAAGTAGAATTTTAGCAATTAATCTACCATAGGTTATCTTTTTTGATATATTATCTATATATTAAGAATTAGGCTTATGAATTCATACATTAGTACTAACTTTAACTTATTTTAAACGTGTGAATATAAAATCAAATTTTAGTGAACTTGCTAAACAATTAGGAATAGATTGTCACACTTAAATAACATTGTTAAAAAAATTAAAATACTTATATTCTAATTTTGAAAAATATGAATAAAATTAAGGATATTTAACTTGATATTTATATACGCCACATGTAAGAGTTGAAATAAAAGCCAGAGAATAACTTCAAGTTGATAGGAAAGAAGATATTGAAATGATTTCAAAGCATAGTGAAGTATTCCAATTTAATTTATTCGCTATTACTATATAGTATTCAAGGTTGTATTATTTTATATATTTAGAATCAAGAACTAAAGAATCATTTATTAGATTTTTTTAGTTTCTTGGTATCATATTGGTTGAGTGATAAAAGAAACTGATAACATGAAATCAGTAAAAACTATTTTAAATGAAGATAAAATTAAATGTTATAAAATAAACACACATAAACACATTAATTGATATTTCCATTTGACAAATTTTGATAATTATTATATAATAAACATGTTAAAATATCCCTAAAAGGGGAGTAGCATATAGTATTACTATAGTTGTATTCGTCATCTCGTTTTAATTTTTAAACCGGATACAATAAAGCGCATATTCGCTAATGCAAGACCTTTTACCAAATATTATTTGGTGGGGTCTTTTATCATTTGTAGTACATATAAGGAGGAAAAAATGATAACAAATAAAAGTATAAACGAGGTTAAAGAAGAATTTAATACAAATTTAGAATCAGGTTTAACGATCGACGAGGTTACTAAACGTTTAGAAGAATATGGTCCTAATACTTTACAAGAAAAGCAAAAAACGTCTTTAATTATTCGCTTTTTAGAACAGTTTAAAGATTTTATGGTCATTATCTTATTGGTAGCAGCAATAGTATCAATTGTGATTGATCCTGAAGAATGGGTTGAAAGTTTGATTATTTTAATTGTAGTAATAATTAATGCGATATTAGGGACATGGCAAGAAAGTAAAGCCGAAAAATCTTTAGAAGCTTTAAAAAAATTAAGTACGCCACATGCAAAAGTATTAAGAGAAGGTGTAGTTGTATCAATTAATTCAACCGAACTTGTTCCAGGGGATATTGTCATAATTGAAGCAGGAGATTTTGTTCCAGCCGATGGACGTTTAATTGAGGCAGTATCGCTTGTTATTGATGAATCAGCCCTAACAGGAGAATCGGTGCCAGTTGCTAAAACGACAGAAGTTATTAAAAAAACAGATGTGTCACTTGGTGATATGCATAATTGCATATTTTCATCAACCTATGTAACATATGGTCGAGGTAAAGCTATTGTTACTGGTACGGGAATGAATACGGAAATTGGTAAAATTGCTGCCTCATTAATAGATACTGCTAAAGAACTTACACCCCTTCAAATCAAACTTGATCAAATTGGTAAGTTTATTGGGATGATTTGTATTATTATTTGTTTAGTAGTTTTAGGAATGGAATTACTTGCAGGTAGTGAATTTGGAGATGCATTTATGACCGCTATTGCCTTAACGGTAGCTTCTATTCCTGAAGGACTCGCAACCGTTGTAACCATTGTTTTGGCAATTGGCGTAGAAAAAATGGCGAAACAGAAAGCTATTGTGAAAAAATTACCTGCTGTAGAAACTTTAGGATGTGCATCGGTTATTTGTTCTGATAAAACAGGAACGTTAACTCAAAATAAAATGACCGTTGTTAAATATTATTGTGAAGGAATTTATAATATTGATGCTCCACTTAGCAATAAAGCTAAAATGATGCTTGAATTCTTTAGTCTTTGTACTGATGCATCAAGTACCATCGTTGATGGAGTTAGAAAAGATATTGGAGATCCAACTGAAGTTGCTTTAATTGTAGCTCAACAAAAATATCTTCCTAATCCAGAATATGGTGTATATGAACGTATTAATGATTTACCATTTGACTCTGAACGTAAAATGATGAGTGTTATTTTAGATTATAATGGCAAATACTTAGTGATTACAAAAGGAGCTCCAGATGTCATTATGGACCATTGTAAAAACCAAGAAGAGGCTATTAAGATGGAACAAGCTAATGCTGAGATGGCTAGTAAAGCTTTGCGTGTTTTAGGTATTGGTTATAAAATAATTGATACTTTACCAACCGAATTAACGAGTGAAAAAATCGAATGTGGTTTAGAATTTTTAGGGCTTGTGGGGATGATTGACCCTGCACGTCCTGAAGTTAAAGAAGCCATTGCTCTTGCAAGTAGAGCTGGTATTAGAACGATTATGATTACAGGAGATCATATAGCAACAGCAAGAGCTATTGCTAGAGAATTAAATATCTTACATGATGGAGAAGAAGCTATTACAAGTAGTGAACTTAAAAAACTAACAGATAAAGAATTATATGCGAATATTGAAAAATATTCTGTATATGCTCGTGTTGCCCCTGAAGATAAGGTAAGAATTGTTGAAGCATGGCAAAGTAAAGGTTATGTCGTATCAATGACAGGTGATGGGGTAAATGATTCTCCAGCCTTAAAAAAAGCCGATATTGGGTGTGCAATGGGGATTACTGGAACTGATGTTGCCAAAGAAGCGGCAGAAGTGGTTTTAGTTGATGATAATTTTCAAACTATTGTTAGAGCAGTAGAACAAGGTCGTGGAATTTATGCTAATATTAAAAAAGTTGTAAAATACTTATTATCTAGTAATATTGGAGAAGTGTTAACGATTTTTTTAGCTTCGCTTATTTCTTTACTTGTTCCAAGTTTAGATTTTGGGGTACCGCTTCTCGCAATCCATTTATTATGGGTTAACTTAATAACTGATAGTTTGCCGGCCTTTGCCCTAGGTACTGAAGAACCAGAACCTGATATAATGGACAATAAACCTCGTCCTAAAAATGAAAGTTTTTTTGCGCATGGCATGGGAATAACGATTGTTTTGGAAGGGATAATGATTGGATTACTAACTCTTGTGGGATATATGATAGGACATTTTGAATCACCTGGAACATATTTAGGACCAACAATGGCTTTTGTTACTTTGTCAAGTGCTCAATTATTTCATGCCTTTAATACAAAAAGTGAACATTCGATTTTAAATAAAAAATTATTCAGTAATAAATATTTACTTGGGGCTTTTGTTTTAGGGATGATTTTACAAATGTGTATTTGTTATATTCCTCCACTGGCCAATGTATTTAAAGTAGTTCCATTAGAACTTCCATATCTAGGAATTTGTTTAATATTAGCAGGAATGCCAATTATTATTGTTGAGGTAGCTAAATTAATCAAAAAGATAATTAAAACCAATAAAACCATTTAAAAAATTGTTATATTATTAAGAGGTGGTAATCTAATGTTGAAAAAGAAAATAATATTTTGCATATTATTATTAATGTTTTTATTTGTTGGTACATCATGTGCTTCAGAATTAGATTTAAATTATCTTAAATTAGAAGCAAAAGAAAAAGTCAGTTTATCATATGAAGATAAAAATGAAGAAGGATATGTAACATTTTTAAAAAAACTAGACACCTTCTACGCATCTTTAAGTGAAGAACTATATAATGAATATGGTAAAAAATATAGTAATATTTGTGTTTCTCCTGTATCAATTTATATGGCCCTTGCTTTAACTATTGAATGTTCAGCAGAAAATACCCGTAATGAATTATTGAATGCCATTGGTGTAACATATGAAGAAGTAAAAACTTATACAAAACGGTTATATGCTCAAATGAATCAAGAATTCACTCAAATAAATGAATTTGGCCAAAAAGAAGTAAAAGCTTTAGAATTATTGACTAACTCAATTTGGTTTGAAGAGTCAATAGCATTAAAAGAAGTGGGGCTAACTAATTTGGCTAATTATTATAATTGTTCATCATATGCTGCTCCATTTAGTAAAAATAATCATAAAGCTAATCAAGCATTAAGAGATTATGTTAAGCGGAATACTAAAGGTCTTATAGATAGAGATTTCCAATTGAGTAAAGATGCTTTAATTGCTTTAGTTAATACCCTATATTTAAAAGATATTTGGAATAGTTTAGGAGATGAATTAACTTTTACCAAAGAAAAATATTCTTTTAAAAATTACAATGATCAAATTCAAAATTTAGAATTATTACAAGGGTATTATAATACTGGAAAAGTTATTGAAACAGAAACTTTTAATCATTTTTATACTATGACTAATCATGGTTTTAAATTAAAATTTATTGTTCCTAAAGATGACTACACAGTTGATGATATATATACTAAAGAAGTATTAGAAGAGGTTAATCGTATTAATGATTATCAAGCAGTAAATGATATTAATAAAACAATATCTTACACTCGTTGTTTATTCCCTGAATTCAAAGCAAATTTCAATGAAGATATTACTAAAATTATTAAAAATAAATTTAATGTCAATGATTTATTTAATTATAAGACTTGTAATTTTTCAAATATTGTCGATGAAACAGAGTATTTAGATAAGTATCCAGGAATTTATTGTTCTACTATTATTCATCAAACAGAATTATCGGTTAATAAAAAAGGAATTGAAGGGGCTGCTGTTACCATTGTCGCAATGGATGGAGCAACAGATAATCCAATTGAAGATTATCAAAAAGTATATTATGATTTTGTAATTAATCGTGATTTTGTCTTTATGCTAACAGATAGTAGTGATGTTGTGCTATTTACAGGGGTTGTAAAAAATATTTAAAAGGATCAGGAATTTCTTTTTTAACTAGTTTATGTTATTTAAACTAGGTTTAAAAGAGATTCCTTTTTAAAAAAAATTCTAAAAAAAGTATTAAATTACTTGCATTTTTTAATAAAATGAATTATACTATTATAGTAGTTAGCATATGCTTACTAAAAGAAGAAAAAGGCAAGGTGATAAAATGAATTTGACAGAAGCTGTTGAAGGTAAAGAATACATCATTCAAAGAATTGAAACTGATGATGAAGAATTAGATGCATTTTTATTCACTTTAGGTTGTTACAGTGGTGAACCTATTACTGTTATTGCTCATTTAAAAGGGGGATGTACAGTGGCAATTAAAGATGCTAGATACAATATTGATAAACAACTTGCAAAGGCAATTATTGTCTAGTAAAGTTTTTTCTTTGGTAAATTGTTAGCAGTTGCTAACTTGATAGAATGGAGGAATATATATGAAAATAGCATTAGCGGGAAACCCCAATAGTGGAAAAACCACAATGTATAATGCATTAACAGGTAGTAATGAAAAAGTAGGAAATTGGGCTGGTGTAACCGTTGAAAAGAAAGAACGCCCAATAAAGAAAAGTTATTATAGTACAGATGAATTAACAATTGTCGATTTACCTGGCGCATATTCAATGTCGCCTTTTACATCAGAAGAAAGTATCACTAGCTCATATGTTAGAGAAAAAGCTCCAGATGCGATTATTAATATTGTTGATGCAACCAATTTAAGTCGTAGTTTGTTCTTTACAACTCAAATTTTAGAACTTGGTGTTCCAGTTGTTGTGGCTTTAAATAAAGCAGATATTAATAATAAAAAAGAAACAGAAATTAATGTTGAAGAATTATCTAAATTACTTGGTTGTCCAGTTGTCGAAACTATTTCAACATCGGCTAAAGGATTAAAAGAGGTTGTAAATGCTGCGGTAAGTTTATTTGGAACTTATCAAAAAGCCCCATATGAACAAGAAGATATTGATTTAACAAATAAAGCTGAAGTTACGGAAGCTGATAAAAAGCGTTTTGAATTTGTTAATGATGTTGTATCTAAAGTTGAAACACGAAAAGTGCTCACTAAAGATAAAAATTATCAAGATAAAATTGATGCAATATTAACTAATAAATGGTTAGGAATTCCTATTTTTGCGGTTATAATGTTTATAGTATTCTGGATTTCCCAAGTAGGACCAGGGGCATGGCTTGGTGATTTATTCAGTGGATGGTTAGAAATTGGTCAAGAATGGGTAGCAGGATTATTGAATAGTGATTCCATTTGGGCATCAATTTTAGTTGATGGTATTATTGGAGGATTAATTGCAGTTGTTGGATTTTTACCACTTGTAATGGTAATGTATTTCTTAATTGCTTTACTTGAAGATTGTGGATATATGGCACGGGTAAGTGTGGTATTAGATCCAATTTTTAAAAAGGTTGGATTATCTGGTAAATCAGTTATTCCGTTTGTTATTGGGACCGGATGTGCAATTCCTGGAGTAATGGCTTGTCGTACCATTCGTAATGAAAGAGAACGTCGTGCGACCGCAATGTTAACCCCATTTATGCCATGCGGAGCTAAACTTCCAGTTATTAGTTTATTTGTCGGAGCATTCTTTAGAAATTCTCCATGGGTTGGACCGTTAATGTATTTAGTTGGTTTAGTTATCATTTTCTTATGTGCGTTGTTAATTAATTTACTAACTGGTCATAAAGTACGTAAATCATTCTTTATCATTGAACTTCCTGAATATAAACTTCCAAGTCTTTCAAGAGCATGTGGTTCAATGTTAAATCGTGGATGGGCTTATATCGTTAAAGCAGGGACTATTATTTTGGTATGTAACTTTGTAGTACATGTAATGCAAAACTTTAATTGGAATTTTGAAGTAGTAGCTGAGGGAATGGAACACACATCGATTTTAGCTACTATTGCGACCCCATTTGCATATGTAATTGCCCCTATTATTGGAGTTGTTGTATGGCAACTTGCTGCGGCTGCTGTAACTGGATTTATTGCCAAAGAAAATGTTGTTGGTACTTTAGCTGTATGTTTTGCTATTTCTAATCTTTTTGATTTAGATGAATTAGAAATGATTGAAGGTAGTGCTGACGCCGTTGTTGCCACATTTGGTATTACCTCAGTGGCAGCTCTAGCATATTTGATGTTTAACTTATTTACACCTCCTTGTTTTGCGGCTATTGGAGCTATGAATTCTGAAATTAAAAGTAAAAAATGGTTATTTGCTGGAATCGGATTACAATTTGCAGTAGGATATACTGTAGCATTCTTAGTATTCTTCTTTGGGTCATTATTTACTGGAGCAAGTTTTGGAGCTGCATGGATGCCAATTGTTGGATGGATAGTTGTTGGTTTAATAGCAGTTATTATAACTATTCTTATTATTAGAAAGAATAAACAAATTAAAACAGAATATGCATTAGGTAGATAGTTTATGCTAGAAGATGTTATTGCTATAATTTTAATAGTTTTAATAATTGGTGCAGCAACATTTTATATTATAAAAGCTAAAAAAAGAGGACAAAAATGTATTGGTTGTCCCTACAGTAAATCATGTAATTCTCAAAACAAAGAATCACATAATTGTTGTAGTAAAGGTAATAGCACCCCAAATTGCTGTTGTCATAATAAAAAAGAAGAATAAAAAAATCACTCATAGCCATTGGTTATGAGTGATTTCTATATATTTATTGAAAAAACATTTTAAATATGATACAATATCTTTAGTAAAAAAGTAGGTGTATTATGAAATATCGTGAATCAGAAGAAATGTATCTTGAAACGATATTACTTTTAAAAAAGCAATATCGGGATGTTCGATCAATAGATGTTGCCAATACGCTTAATTATTCACGAGCAAGCGTATCACGAGCAATTAGTTTATTAAAGGAGCGAGGCTATATTATTATAACTCAAGGGTTTATAAATTTTACTGAAGAAGGGTTAAAAAAAGCTAATGAAATTTATGAACGACATAGCGTTATAACCAATGTGTTAACTAAAATGGGGGTTCCCGAAGACTTAGCAGAAGATAATGCTTGTCGTATTGAACATGTTGTAACTCCAGAATTATTGGATTACTTTAAAAATTTTATAAACCCTAAGAATAACAGTTGAGGTAGATATGAAAAAAATAGCAAGTTTCACTATTAATCATTTAAAATTATTACCAGGATTATATGTTTCCAGAAAAGATGTACAGCATAATTGTATCATAACAACGTTTGATATGCGGATAACATCTCCGAATCAAGAGCCAGTTATTGACTCTTCTGCTTTACACACGATTGAACATTTAGGGGCTACATATTTGCGGAATAGTTATTGTAAAGAACAGATTGTTTATTTTGGTCCCATGGGGTGTCGTACTGGTTGTTATTTATTAATGTTTGGGGATTTAACCTCGGAAGATATCTTTGATTTAGTTATAGAATTATGTGATTTTATTATTAATTTTGAAGGAGATATTCCAGGAGCTAGACCTGAAGAATGTGGTAATTATTTAGAACAAAACCTTAATATGGCTAAATACTATATTAGAAAATATCGTAAAGACCTTTTTGAGTATCGAAGATTTATCTATCCTAATTAAAAGACTTGTAGAGTTTGGGCTACAAGTCTTAATTATTTAATATAATCTGTTATTTGTAATTGAGAATTAATAGTATTTTCCCAAGGATTATTACACAAAACTTCATATATTTCATCAACAATAGCTAGCGGTGTAGAAGTTCCAGAGGCAATATAGATAGTGCTAAAACGCTTTAATGTCGATAGTTTTAAATCATCGATGATTTCTACCCTAAAAACATTATTATTATAAACTTGAATAATATTAGCTAATCTGTTAGTATTATGACTATTAATATCACCTACCACAATAAAGGCTGCCAAATTATCATTTTGATGTTTTTTAGCCACGTTGGAAATCATTTCTTGACGTTCTTTTGCTGCAGTGCAGACTTTTTCCATAATAATAAGGTGAGGATACTTTTCTTTCAAACATTCAACAATATCATATATATCATATATCGACATTGTTGTTTGATTAGTTACAACTATTTTATCAGCAATAAGGTTTATTTTTTGGGCATCTTCAATATTTTCAATCAAAATCACTTTATCACTTAGAGTTAATGCCGTTTCACTTTCAGGATGTTTTTTAGAACCGATATATAATACAAAATAATCATCATGTAAATATTTTTGGATAGTTTTAATCGAGTTTTTTACAAAAGGACAAGTCGTATTAAAAAATTGAAGTTTTTTTTCCATTGCTTGATATACTACTTGGGGACTAACACCGTGAGCTGTAAAGATGATTGTGCCATCATTAATATTATTAATCATTTCTAATCTAGTTCCAGTTTTGTGAACAATAACCCCACATTCTTCAAAATATTTACTAACATATTTATTGTGCACAATTTCTCCTAACATATGAATGGGTAATTTAAGATTAGGAGTAGAGATAATTCTTTCAGTTTCAGTAATTGCATTTTTCACCCCAAAACAAAAACTTTGAATGGGTAATTTAATAATTTTACGTTCCATAGTGCTAACACCTCTTTAATAAAGTATATCATAAATAGTCTTAAAATAGTATAATAATATTAAATGAGTTGAAATATTTTACAAAATAGAGTATAATATTAAAGATAAAAAAAGATAATAATTGGAGGATAAAAAATGATAACAACTGCTGATTTTAAAACAGGGATGACAATTATTTATAATGGTGACCCTTGTGTAATTTTGGATTTCCAACATGTTAAACCAGGAAAAGGGCAAGCTTTCGTAAGAACAAAATTACGTAATTTCCGTACAGGTTCTATAATTGATTATTCATTTAATGCGGGTGTCAAGGTTGAACAAGCAATGATTGAAAAACACAAAATGCAATATTCATACTCAAGTGGAGATGATTTTTGTTTCATGGATACTGAAACTTGGGAACAATTAGACATTCCAGCAAGTCGATTAAAATGGGAATCTAATTTTATGTTAGAAGGTATGGAAGTAGAAGTAGTTATGTATGGAAGCGAAGTTTTAGGTGTTAATATTCCTGAAAAAGTCGTTTTAACCGTAACTGAAAGTGCTCCTGCGGTAGCGGGAAATACAGCCACTAACGCCTTAAAAGAAGCTAAACTTGAAACAGGATTTGTGGTAAAAGTTCCAATGTTCGTAGAAGAAGGAGAAAAAATTATCGTAAATACCGTTGATGGTAAATATTCATCACGGGCTTAATAATTAACTCATATGGGGTAAATCTCATGTGAGTTTTTATTTTTATTAATTTCTTGAAGATGTGATAATAATATGTTATAATTGAATGAACATTCATTTTAAAGAGGAGGAGTTATGACACATGATGAGAAGAAAATAAAAATAATGGAGCAGTGGTTCGATTGCTATGCCGAATACGGACTAACGGGCGCAAGTGTGGCTAAATTTTCTAAAGAAGCAGGAATATCCCAAGGATTATTATATTTATATTTTAATAACCTTGATGATTTGATAATTCAATCAACGGAGTACTGTATGTCGAAGGTTGAAGACGAGTTTATGACAAAAGCTCCCATTAATCTTAATGATTTAGAAAGATTTATTGATGAAATACCATATTGGACTGCCAAACAACATGGAAAAAAATATCGATTAATGTATCAAGTCTATACTAATCCTAAATATTTAGAGTATGGGAAACATTTTTTCAAAGGGGTAAATGAAAGATATACTAATTATGCTAAACAATTAGAAATTAAATTAGGTATCCCCTATGATATAACAACCCCATTAATATTTATTTTTATTAGGGCTTGTGTCCATTATGCCTTATTTGAAGATGAGTTTTATTTACAAACACAATTAAAAGTTTTAAAAGAAGGAATTAAATTATATATATTAAATATAAGTAAAGGAGAAAATAAATGATGAAAAAAATATTTTTAGGATTATTATTAATCATAAGTTTTGTATTTATGATATGCTTAATGCCATTTAAAGTATTAGCAACTGAACAAGAAACATTATTAGCTGATTTAGAAAATGGTGTTTCTATTGTGGGAACGTTTAATAATTATGATGAAACAAGTAATCCAATGCAAAAAGAAAGAGATAATGTATGGAGTATTGAATTAGATTCAGTGTATAGTGCTACTGCTGATAATAATTTTGTGGTAGTGACAAAAAGTAAAAACTATAAATGGAATGGTGATACAACAACAAATTTTGGAACATATGCATTAGAACTAAATGGTAGCGATGATTTAGTATTTGATGCTGCTTTAGCAAGTAAAAAAATAAAAGTAATATTTAATATGAGTAATTATGACTATACAACAGATACAGGGGCAACAATTACAATCTTAGATTATGAGTTAACAGAAGTTAGTGATGAAACAACATTGTTAGATGCGATAACTAACAAAAAAGCTAATATTAAAATGATGAATGATATAAATATTACATCAGGATTATCAATTGATTATATAACCTATTTAGATTTAAATGGAAAAATACTTAATTATGATAATACTAATGCGTTCGGAAGCGTTATAAAAGTTACAACAGATGGTGATTTAACAATCAATGATTCTGATAAAACTACCTCTACTTTTTTTAATGCTGATAATCCTTTATGGGTTAAATATGTTGATGGACAAACTTGTAATAATAAGGTAGAAGTATTAGGTGGATGTATTACTGGTGGGACAGGTTATTATACAAGTAAAGTTGGAGATTGTTCTTATGGTGGAGGAATTTATAATGATGGTATTGTAAACTTTAATAGTGGTAATATTATTGGATGTCAGGTAAAAGGAAAAGGCACAGGAAGTAATAAGATAATGCAAGGCGGAGGAGTTTATAATAACGGAACATTTTATATGAATGGTGGTAGTATTCAAGGTTGTTATGGTGAAAGTGCTTTAGCCGGCGATGGTACTGCTGTATATAATCAAAATAAATTTATTATGAATGCTGGATTAATAGATGGTTGTAATATAGATGTTGCTCTTGCTTTTTCTGCTTTAATATATAATAACAAAGATTTTACAATCTCTGGGAACTCTAAAATAACAAATAATTATTCAAATTTAACCGCTACTATTTATAATTATAAAGGAATAATATATGCTAACGGTGGAACAATTGATGTTGATGTAGAAATATTTGAGGGTAAGATAGATAGTGATAATTCAACTATTACAAAAAATGATATGACTGTGTTTAATAGTGATATATATAATGAATATGGAACTATCAATACAGGTGTATTTAATGGTGAGATTTTAAATACTGGTGGTACAATTAAAGGCTGTTTTAAAGTAGAATTTATTATTGAAACTGGTTATATGGATATAAATATTGATTCATATTTATTAGCAGGTGAAAACATATTGATCTCATCTCCTGAAGGAATGTCATTAGATTGGTATCAAAATAGTGATTTTGAAGGCGAACCTTGGGACTTTGCAAATGATAAAGTTAATTCAAATTTAACTTTATATGGAAAAACTATAGAAAAATTAGTAAGTACAGAAAAAGAATTAAATGAAGCAGCAAAAATAGATTATGCTCATATAATATTGAAAAATGACATTATTTTAAACGATAGTTTTGTCTTACTTAATGCTACTCCAATTACTATTTTCTTAGATTTAAATGGAAATGTGTTAAAATATGAGAATGATAATAAACAATGTCCAGTTATCACTAATTATTATAATAGTAATTTATATATAATTGATTCTAATCCGAATAAGGAACATAAATTTGATACAACAAATGATGTATGGGTTTTAGTTAGTGATGATGCTAAAGGTGATAATATTGAAACTATCAAAGGGGGAATTATTACAGGCGGAACTGGTTTAGATTTTATGACAGATTCATATTTTGAAAATGGGGTAATAATACCTGTTATTGAGAAAGTTGGAGGTGGCATTTATAGTAGTGAAAACTTATATATTTTAGGTGGAACTATCGTAGGTTGTTATAGTAAATCTGCTGTATCAGCATTTAAAAATTTTGTAATACAAAATGCAACAATAATTGGGTGTGAAGGTTATGGTATTGGTTATTCTCAAAATAATATAATAATTGAAAATAATGCAAATATTAATAACGGTATTTATGCTAGTTCCGGTGCAAAAATATATGCAAATGGTGGAGTAGTATATGGCAATATTAAAACAAAAGGTGTTGTTTCAATTACAAGTTCAACAAATTCATCTAATGCAACTTATTTTTATGGCGAAGTTGAAGCTAATACAGGTTTAACGTTAAGTGCTGGTGTATATTTTAATAAAATTAATGATGTTAAATATGGAGCAAATGACTATTTAGTTTCGTTTATAAGTGATAACTTATGTATTAAGGAAATAAAAGTTATAGGTAATACAATTATCGATGAAATAGAAATGCCTACTAAAGATGGTTTTGTATTTAAGGGGTGGTATACAACTGATAATCAAATATATGATTTTAGTAATATTGTATCTAGTGATTTATATTTGATTGCAAAATGGGAAATTGATGAAACCAAAATTAATCAATTAATTGATGATTTAGAAAAAGCTAAAAATGAACTTCAAAATGCTATCGATACTAAAGTTGATAGTACCGAATATGAAGTTAAAATCAAAGAACTTAATGATGCGATCAAAGCTTTAGAAAATGTTAAAGACAATTATGTTAGTGCAGATGAAGAATTGAAACAAACATTAGAAGATGAAATAACAGAAGCTAAAAACACTTTACAAACAGTTATTGATAATTTAACATTGGCGTTAAATGAGGCTAAATCGGAATTACAAGCAGCTATCGATACTAAAGTTGATAGTACCGAATATGAAGTTAAAATCAAAGAACTTAATGATGCGATCAAAGCTTTAGAAAATGTTAAAGACAATTATGTTAGTGCAGATGAAGAATTGAAACAAACATTAGAAGATGAAATAACAGAAGCTAAAAACACTTTACAAACAGTTATTGATAATTTAACATTGGCGTTAAATGAGGCTAAATCGGAATTACAAGCAGCTATCGATACTAAAGTTGATAGTACCGAATATGAAGTTAAAATCAAAGAACTTAATGATGCGATCAAAGCTTTAGAAAATGTTAAAGACAATTATGTTAGTGCAGATGAAGAATTGAAACAAACATTAGAAGATGAAATAACAGAAGCTAAAAACACTTTACAAACAGCAATTAACCAGTTAACTCAAGACTTAGAGAAAATAAAAGATGAATTAAACAAAGCCATTGATACAAAAGCTAATACAACAGAAGTAATAACTAAGTTAAATAGTTTACAATCACAAATTAATGTTTTAGATAACATTAAAGATAATTATGTTACAGCTGATGAGATTTTAAAACAAACATTAGGAGATGAAATAGCAGGAGCTAAAAATACTTTACAAACTGTTATTGATAAATTATCATTAGCTTTAAATACTACTAAATCGGAATTAGAAGCGGCAATTAATGCTGGAGATACGGATTTAAGTTCTAAAATATCAAATTTAAATGAAGCATTATCTACAATGGAAAAAGCTTTAAAAGCAGTAGATACAGCTAATAAAGAAGAACTAACTAATGATATTAACGAAGTAAAAGAATTATTAAACGAAGCAGTTAATACATTATCTAATCGTCTCCAAAATACTGAAAATAAAGTTGAGCAATTAAATAACAAAATTACAACAATAATTATTATTTTCTCAGCAATAATTGTTTTAATTAATGGAGGAATGATTGCTTGGGCTTTAGTGTGGAAAAAACGTAAAGGTCTATAAGGTTTAATTTACTAAATATCATTAAATAATACTCATTTCATATGAAATGGGTATTATTTAATCTAACAATGCACACAAAAACATTTATACACGATTATGTTGAAAAAAAATAAAAAATGTGTTAAAATTAAAACGTTTTCAAGGAGATTAGATTTATGAAAAAGATTATTACGTTTTTACTTTTGTTTATAGCAAGTATTTCCCTTTGCTCATGTAAAAAAGACCATCATGGGGATAACGGCGAAATTACTGATAATAATCAAATAGATATGAATAAAGTAACTGATTTTTATGGTTCTAAATATCGTATAACTTCAATTGTTGAAGAAAATGAACTTTATGGTGGGATTAAACATACAAAATACTCTGCCGAAAGTAGTTATTCAAAAGATGTTTCAGGATCATATGTGGGTCAAACTTATAAAGACCAATTTTACCCTCAAAGTGTGAATGTTTTAGAAATTCCCAATAATAAAGATGTCAAAGTAGTTCAATGGAGTTTTCATTCAGATACTTCAGCAGAGTGGTCTTTAACAACGGTTACCGCTATGGCTGAAAACTATGAAAACTTACATCCTGGTTATAAGGTTTTAGCGACGATTAATGGTGATTTCTTTGATATTAATTCAACAGCTAGTTATGGTCCGTTAATTAAGAGTACTCGTGGGGTCGGAGTCAGCGATGGGGAGGTTATTCGTCCTATTGATGCTAGAGGATTAAATAATTCACCACTAACCATTGGTTTTAAAAATGATGGTAGTTCAACTAACTATGTCCAAGGTGGTCAAATTGCTTTTTCTGACAATCATATATTAGCATTATATGATGAAAAAGGAAATATAATTGAAGAAATAGAAATTAAAAGTATTAATAGTGAACCTGCCGAAGGAGAAGTAGCAGTGTATTTTTCATATCCTACTGGGGTAGGTGAAGTGTCTAAAAGTCAAGGATATCAGTTAGTTACAATGCCCGCAAATAATGCATATTTTTGTGAATCACCAATGCGTATAGTTCCAAACTCGGCCAATGATTTGTATGCTAAAGGGAAGTTAGATGTTGTTCGTGAAACTAAAGAACTTGTATGGGGATCGTTTGGAATTGTAACAAGCAATCAAGACATACGTCGAAAAATTGAAGCATCTGCCTATGTTAGAGTCCAAAAAAATGTAATTGGGGATTATGCTGATTGCACAAGTATCGGTGGAGCAGTGTTTGCTATGCTCCAAGATAGTGAAGAAATTACCGCCAATGAAGATATAAGAAATTATCGTCATCCTCGCACCATGATAGGAGCTAAAGCCGATGGTAGTATTGTTATGGCAACCGTTGATGGACGCCAAAAAAGTAAAAATATGTATGGTATGACAGGAGATGAACAAGGTGCTCTTATGAAATACTATGGATGTGTTAGTGCGGTTAATTTAGATGGTGGTGGTTCTACGACTATTGCGATTAGAGATGAAAATAATAAATTTAGAGTGTTAAATTCGCCATCTGATGGCAATTTACGTAAGGATTCAAATTGTTATTTGGTAGTAATGAAAGAAGCTGATTTTTCAATTGCTGAAGCCAATATTACGGATTCCTCAATATCTTTTACTCTAGATACAAGCGAAGTTGATTTTAATCAAACCAAGGCCATTAAATGTACTTTAAATGGGGTAACTAAAAAAGTAGTTAATGGTAAAGTTACATTTAAAAATCTAACTAATAATACGACTTATAAATATGTTTTTTCATATGATACAAAAGATAAAAAAGATATACCAACCCTATTAGAAGGGGAAATAAATAGTGCCAAAAAACAACCAACTTTTGGAGAATTAAAAATTGAAACGGGAACGAACAAATTAATTTTTACTCCTGAAATTAATGATCCTGATTTAGCTTTAGAATATTATCGAATCTTAATTAATGATAAACGTAATCCTTATTTAGATGAACCAATTGAAGTAAAATATGATTTAACAAATGTTACACAAATTGAATTTGATATCCTAACCTGTTATAATTTAAATGATGGTAAGGGTAAAATTGAAGTTAACGAACATAAAGTCTATGATTTAACAACTGGGAAGTTTATAGAAGAAAAAAAGACTGGCTGCAAAAAAGAATTGAATACCTTAATCGTAGGAATTATTTCTTTAGGGGTTATGGTGACATTAATTAAAAAACGTGAACGATAAGGATTAAATAATTAGGCCCTGTAAAAAATTCTGGGTAAATTAGGTTATAAATCGCATTAAAAATAATG
>CAYLLO010000011.1:0-34711 GCA_964384805.1 uncultured Staphylococcaceae bacterium
ATATAAAAAGGCTAAAATATTTTTATATTTTACTTGATTATTTATGTTTATTATACTACAAAAACGCCTGTGTTGTTACAAATTTGATAAAGTAATTTTTGTTAATTATCTGGAATATAAGGGAAACTTGCATCACCAGTTGATGAATAATAATATTTTGGAACTTCTCCTTGGATAATTGTTGATAAAATAATAATTTGGGTTTCACAAGGAAATTCTTTTTTTTGAAATGGAATTAAAGCCTCGATGTCGACTTCAATTGATAAATATAATTCTACTAAAGAATTATTGATTCCATAAGCAATCGTATTGGTTAAAACATCGATTTTATATGCCCCAATAGGCGTTATCGGTATTCTTATGATTGGTCCCATTTTAGAAAGAACACTTTTACTAATCAAAGTTCCTAGAGGAATTTCTAAATCTAAAAAATACTCTTCTAAGTGTTTGTCAAAAATATCTTCAATAACTAAATGGGCTTCTCTTAATACTTGATTAACTAGTTTTGTATTAATAATAACACTACTAACATTACTGGTTTCACTATAATTAATAATGACTAACTCACTAGCATCAATTTCATTTAGAACATTTTTGTTAATAACTTCTTGAAAAGTTTTAGCTGATGTACGTTCTATTTGCTTACCAATATACATGGTAGTTCTATCACTATAATAGTTATCAGCAAAACTAAGAAATACCAAGGAAATAAAAATAATAAGACTAACTAATAATAAAAACCTTATTTTTTTACTCAATATATCATCACCATTATATTTTATTAATAATCTATATTAAATATTAGACTTTTCATCATCATCTTAGTAATTTTACAATACTACTACCAATTTAAAAATCATTGTTTATTTTTAATCAATTTGGGCTAATAATAAAACCATTAAAAGTGCTATCTAAAAAAGATAACACTTTTATTTTTTTTAAAGTCTATTTTTCATAAACCTCAAAAGATTTTATTACATAATAAACATTTACTCTTGATTAAGATCATAACCCCAAACTACAGGGCAATTAGAATTATTCCAATAATATGACCAACCAGAAGGTTTTGAGATTGCTTCACAATAAATAGTTAAATTAGTACATCCAGAAAATACAGAATCACCTATACTTGTAACCGGTAAACCATTATATGTACTTGGTATTACAATATCTTTATCTGTACATGTTCCAATTCCTACTACACTATAGCTTACTTGATCTTCATTTAGTTCATATTCTAATCCAATACTTGCTTTTTTATGACAGATTGTACATTCTCCATTTACATAGTTATGTCCTAAGACTTCTATTGTTAAATCTGTTAGTTCTTGTTTATTTATATCAAAGTCTTTATTACATACTGTACAATGATAATGTCCTTTTATTCCTTCTTTTGTACATGTTGCTTCTATTTCTTCAATCTAATCGCCTAAATCATGATTACATTCTAATTCTATCCATAAAGCGGGGACAACGCCGTATTCAGTACCATTGACACTGCTGCTGGGGTTGCTGATACCGCCGCCGCTACTGATGTAGCGCGCGGATTTATAATCATTATAGCTAGGCGAACGAAGCCACCAATCTGGGTTTCCTAAATATGAACTACTTGTTGATGAATAACATCCTTGACTCTTTGCGTAATCTGTACTTTTACGGATACGTAAAGTATCAGTTGTTAAGTATGTTGTTGTTGCTTCTTGATATGATAATAAGAATACTTTATCATTTGTATTATTACATGCATACTTATTACTACTATATCCTGTACTTGATACACTATTAACTACTAGAGTTGTTTGGATTATTCCTTTTTCTAGTTCATTAAATGCTGTATTATAGAAGGTGTTATTTAACCATGTTCTTATGGTACTATATTCATAGTTATTTGCATATATTGTTGTTCCATTTATTGTACGTGAACTTGTAGAAGCATAATATTCTTGACTATCTAAAGCAATATCGGCTAGTAAGAAGGCTTTACCATTACTTTCTGTTAGTATTTGCCATTTAATTGGTTCATATTTAAACCAATATACTGTACTTGTATAATAACCATTATCATCTTGATTAGAATTGCTTGTAGATGACCAATTATTTATATAGCTAGGACGATAACTTGTAAAGTACACTCCTCGATATTTTGCATTATTATAATTGATATCTATATACCACATATAGTTACTTATATTCCCTGATATATAATATCCATATGATATCCAGTTATAATTATTTGATGATGTTGGAAGAGTTCCTGATAAACTTGAAAGAATTGTTTTTAAAGAACTGTCTGTTACTTCACTTTGTGGATATGAGCCAAAATAGATTATGTTAGTATTATCACTATCATAGGTATATGCTTTATATATATCTCCACATTCAGTACATTCACCATTTACATAGTTATGTCCTAAGACTTCAATTGTTAAATCTGTTAGTTCTTGTTTATTTATATCAAAGTCTTTATTACATACTGAACAATGATAATGTCCTTTTATTCCTTCTTCTGTACATGTTGCTTTTATTTCTTCTATCCAATTAGCATTTTCATCATCTTTGGCACATACACTTGTTGTTTTATCACATATGTCACATATATGATCATTATTGTTATCTTCACAAGTATGCTCTTTTAAATAAAGATTTTTTGCATAATACATTGGATTTGAATATTCATTACTAAATGTTATATTATTCCATTCTTCTTGGGTTCCATTATAATATACATCTTCTAAACTAGTACATTCAGAAAATGCAGAATCACCAATACTTGTTACACTACTTGGTACTTCGATACTTGTTAAATTAGTACAATTACCAAAGGTACAAGAACCTATACTTGTTAATTTACTATTTTCTTCAAATATAATTGTTTTTAAATTAATACAATTAGCAAAAGTAGAATCTCCTATACTTGTGACACTATTTGGGATTTCAATACTTGTTAAATTAGTACAATAAAAGAACGCAGAATCACCGATATTTGTAACACTATTTGGAATTTCAATATTTGTTATACTACTACAATAAGCAAATGCGCCTTCACCGATACTTGTGGCACTATTTGGTATTGTTATTTTAGTTACATTATTAAATCCATAAAATTGATTATCTATTTTGGTTATTATATTTGGAATTACAATTTCTAATAATTCTTCATATTTATTATTAGTATTCTTTATATAAAAGTGGTCGGCATAAAACATAGGATTTGAATCAAAACGACCTGATTTATTCAAATAATCTGCATTTGAATCTTCATCACTAAATGATATATTGCACCAATCCTCTATTGTTCCTTCATAATATACATTTTCTAAGTTAATACAACCAGCAAATGCACGATCATCTATACATGTTACGCTGCTTGGGATTATTATTTTAGTTACATTACTAAATCCCCAAAATTGATAATTACCTATTTTAGTTATTGTATTTGGGATTTCTATTTCTGTTACTTCTTCATATTTATTATTACTATTCTTTAGATAGAAATGGTTGGCATATGACATTGGATTTGAATCTATATTACTAAATGATATATTACACCAATCTTCTATTGTTCCTTCATAATATACATTTTCTAAACTAGTACATCCAGAGAATGCATATAAACCTATACTTGTGACACTATCTGGTATTGTTATTTTAGTTACATTATTAAATCCACAAAATTTATTATCACCAATTTTAGTTATTGTATTTGGTATTTCTATTTCTGTTATTTCTTCATATCTATTATTACTATTCTTTATATAGAAATGATTGGCGTATGACATTGGATTTGAATTTTGACTTGGTTTTACATATTCTGTTATAATTGTTATCTTACACCAATCCTCTATTGTTCCATTGTAATAAACATTCTCTAAACTAGTACAATAATAGAATGCATCATCACCAATTCTTGTAACAGTATTTGGTATTTCAATACTTGTTAAACTAGTACAATAACAGAATGCATTTGAACCAATACTTGTTACACTATTTGGAATTTCGATATTTGTTAAACTAGTACATCCAGAGAATGCACTCCAACCTATACTTGTGACACTATTTGGAATTTCGATACTTTTTAAACTAGTACAACTAGAGAATGCACCATAACCTATACTTGTTACGCTGCTTGGGATTATTATTTTAGTTACATTACTAAATCCCCAAAATTGATAATTACCTATTTTAGTTATTGTATTTGGGATTTCTATTTCTGTTACTTCTTCATATTTATTATTACTATTCTTTAGATAGAAATGGTTGGCATATGACATTGGATTTGAATCTACGTAAATAAATGTTATATTACACCAATCTTCTATTGTTCCTTCATAATATACATTTGTTAAGCTATTGCATCCAGAAAATGCATCATCACCTATATATGTTACACTATTTGGTATTTCGATACTTGTTAAGCTATTGCATCCAGAAAATGCATCATCACCTATATATGTTACACTATTTGGTATTTCGATACTTGTTAAACTAGTACATCCTTCGAATGCACGATAACCGATACTTGTTACTGGTAAATCATTATATGTACTTGGTATTACAATATCATTATCTGTACATGTTCCAATTCCTGATACGATATAACTTGTTTGATCTTCATTTAATTTATATTTTAATCCAATACTTGATTTTTTATGACAGATTGTACATTCACCATTTACATAGTTATGTTTTGTAGTTTTAATTGTTTCTATTTCTATAGTCTTACCACATACTTCACATTCTTTGTGTTTAGAACCTGCTTCACTACATGTTGCTTCTTTATCTATTATCCAATCTGTTGCTAGGTGGTTACAATCATCTTTATTTAACCATTCAATCATTTCTTCTAGATCATCGAATATTTTTGTTTTTGCTCCTGCTTTACCTATATTATATAGATTTAATAATAAATTTCCTTCTCTATCTTCTAAATTTGCTCCTATTGTTGCAAAATTACTATAACACCATATTCCATTACTATTTTCTTTTAAGCTGAATGTATTTATCCAACATGAATTTAATCCTGAATATTTAATGTCATTATTATATGCCAAATATGGTACATATGTTGCATACTTAATGTTATGTCCCACTACCGCAATACATCTACGCCACATTGTTCCTTCTTGAGTTAAGTATACAGCAACTTTATATATCGTTGCATCTTCATTATAATCTAATAATACGCCATATTCATTGATATAATCAGAACCATATTTTGATATTATATCATCAATTTTAAAATACATTCCATATTCTAAATGGTCATCATCTTCTGTAATGTCTTCAATGAATTTAATTCCGCATCTTTGACATACACCATTTTCATATATATGTCCTAGTGGTGATATTTCTTCTGTTATTTCTTCATTACAGTTTTTACATTTAATTAGTTTTAATCCTGTTTCGGTACATGTTGCTTCTTTAGTAACTTTAACATCTTCATATTCATGATGAGCTTTTATTATTTCTGTTATCTTTTGACCACATTCTGTACATTCTTTTACTATTTCCCCATCTATTGTACACGTTACTTCGGTAATAACTGTTTCAATATAATTATGACTTGCTGGTATTACTGATGTATAAGTTTCATCACATTGTGTACATGTATATTTTTTAATACCATTAGCAGTACATGTTGCTTCTTTAGTAACTTCACCATCATTCCATATATGACCTTTAGGCTCTACTAGATTATCTTTATAAGTATGGCCACAAGTACATGTATGAAGAGTATAACCATATTCTGTACAAGTTTCTAAAACTATTTTTTCAGTGTAACTATGTTCATGAATTATTTCATCTTCACCACATATTGAACATACTCCATCTTTATAAATATGACCAAATGATATTAATACTTGTTGTTTTGTTTCACTACATCCATCACGATTACATTCGTATATAACTAATCCATCTTCTGTACATGTTTCTGGTGTTTTACTTTTAATTACATAGTTATGTCCGGCTTTAATAATTACTTCTTTATATGTTGTTTCTTTTGTTAATTCACTATCTAAGAAGTATTTTTCACATTCACTACAATAATAGTACTCTTTATTACCATCTTCACTACATGTTGCTTCTTGATATTCTACATGTTGAATATTATGCGTATGAGTATCTAATGGATATTGTTCTTTAAAGTAAGTATGCATTAGTAGATATATAACATCTTCTGTATTTACTTCTCCATCTTTATTGTAATCACAGTCTTGAGTTACTGGATATTGATCTTTAAAGTAAGTGTGCATTAGTAGATATATAACATCACTTGTATCTACTTCTCCATCTTTAGTTAAATCTCCAGTAATTTGTGTTGTTAATGTTTGATTATTATCTTCACTTGCTTTGGTGTTGATATTTACAAGGCTAAACATTACAAGTAGTAAGATTAGTAATCTAGTTATCTTTAATGTTTTTTTCATATAGGCTCCTTTTCCCTTTATTTTTAGTATATAAAGGTGTACTTTTGTATACTAAAAAGAAAACATTTAATTCTTAAAGTTTTTAGTTAAAAGAGTACAATTATTTGCAATTTTATATCAATTATACTATAATTATTATAGTATATAAAGGTACACCTTTATAGAATATTAGTTCCTTTTTTACTCTCCTACTATGTTAGGGGCGTTTTTTGTTTAGGAATCATAAAAAGAAAAAGCAGGAATTTCTCCCTACTTATCTAAGTAATTGATTGCCATAAGAGCCGCAAGAGTGCCATCAGCAATAGCTGTTGAAATTTGTCTAATGTTTTTTTGGCGACAGTCTCCCGCAACATATAAGCCTTCAACCTTTGTTTGACATTCTTCAGAGATAATAAATCCCTTTTCATCTAAACTACAAATGTTTTTAAATGGTTCGTTATTAGCCATATGACCAATAGCTACAAATAGAGCATTCGTCTTTATTAGTTCTTTTTCTTTAGTCTTAGTATCTTCAATGACAATAGCCTCTAGTTTTTCTGTCCCTATTAATTCTATAACTTTTTTATTGTATAAAACCGTAATGTTTTCTGTTTTATTGATTAGTT
The DNA here is from genome assembly GCA_964384805.1 of uncultured Staphylococcaceae bacterium. GTDB lineage: Bacteria > Bacillota_I > Bacilli_A > ML615J-28 > CAG-313 > HGM10611. The sequence continues at coordinate 7,034 of CAYLLO010000011.1, forward strand.
CAATACCTGATGATTCACCTGTTAATTTTTCTAAGTTTTGAATCATTGTTACACTTTTACAATATCCAGATAATAGTATTGCTTCTTGTTGAGCACTATTTCCGCCTCCTACAATAACAACATCTTCGTTTATAAAGAATGGTCCATCACAAACTGCACAATATGATATTCCATGTCCAGTTAAGGTTTCTTCATTAGGAAGATTAAGCATCCGATGTTTTGAGCCTGTCGCAAGAATAACCGAACGTCCTGTGTAAGTATTATTTTCACCAATTAATACAAAGCTATTATCTTCTTTTTTAACTTCTAAAATATTATCAAATTCAAAATTAACTCCTAAATCCATTGCTTGGGCAATAAACTTATCAGCTAAATCTAAACCACTAATTGAATTAAATCCTGGATAGTTTTCGATTTTAGGTGAATGAGTAATTAACCCACCAAAGGCTTCTTTTTCAAAGACTAAAACTTTTTTATTAGCCCGAGCCGCGTAAATGGAAGCGGTAACTCCAGCAGGACCTGATCCAATTATTAATATATCATATATCATAAAGCACCTATTTTTTTATTTTACTAAGTTTAATTCGATATAACGACGAATATTGGATACATTTTCTATAACTTCTGTTCCTTCTTTAGTTACTACTACTAAAGTTGGAGCAGCTATAATATTTAAGGTCTTGGTTAAATCAACATTATCAGTTGCTAAAATCTCCTTATATGTAACATTAGCTTGCATAAGGAAGTTTTTAGCCATCCGACAATTAGGACACGTAGCTGTTGTAAAGAGATAAATCCCTTCTGCTAAACATGCTTGTTGTGTTGCTTCATGAACATCATCTAAATGTTTATCAATTTTAGCATTGATAGCATGTTCAATGCTGTATTCTTTGCGGTCTTTAAATTCTTGTGCTTTACCATCATTCCAATTTTGAACTGGACGATAGTATCCTGTAATCCGGCTATAAATTTCAGTTTTACCACCACATGTTGGACAACTGGCTTTTTCTCCCGCAATATATCCATGTTTAGGACATACTGAATAAGTTGGTGATAAGGTGTAATAAGGTAACCGATAGTTTTCCGCAATCTTTCGAACTAAAGAGGCTGCACTTGACCAGTCTGGCATTTTTTCTCCTAAAAAGGCATGGAAAACAGTTCCTGAGGTATATAGTGTTTGAAGCTCATCTTGAATATCTAAGGCTTCAAAAATATCTTCGGTATAACCTACTGGTAAATGTGAACTATTGGTATAGTATGGTGTATCACCTTCTTTAGCAGCTGTAATAATATCAGGGAATCGTTTTCTATCATGTTTGGCTAAACGATATGAAGTAGATTCGGCTGGTGTAGCTTCTAAATTATATAAATCGCCATATTTTTCTTGGTAATCAGAAAGTCTGTTACGCATATGATTTAAAACTTTAACTGAAAATTCTTGAGTTACTTTGTGGGTCATATCTTTTCTAATCCATTTCGCATTTAATCCCACTTCATTCATTCCCACAAGTCCAATTGTTGAAAAGTGATTATTAAAAGTTCCTAAATATCTTTTGGTATAGGGATATAATCCTTCATCTAATAACATTGTGATAATATCTCTTTTGACTTTTAGAGAACGGGCTGAAATATCCATTATTTTATCTAATCTTTGGAAGAAATCTTCTTCATTTTGAGCAAGATATGCGATACGAGGCATATTGATAGTGACAACTCCAACTGACCCTGTTGATTCTCCACTACCAAAGAATCCGCCTGATTTTTTTCTTAATTCTCTTAAGTCCAGTCTTAAACGGCAACACATACTTCTTACATCACTTGGTTCCATATCACTATTGATATAGTTAGAAAAATAAGGAGTACCATATTTAGCCGTCATTTCAAATAATAAGCGATTATTTTCTTTATCTGACCAATCAAAGTTTTTGGTAATAGAATATGTAGGAATTGGGTATTGGAACCCACGCCCATTAGCGTCTCCTTCAATCATAGTTTCAATGAAGGCTTTGTTGACCATATCCATTTCAGCTTGACAGTCTTTATATTTGAAGTCACATTCTTCACCACCAACAATCGCATTAAGTTCAGCTAAGTCATTAGGAACAATCCAGTCTAAAGTAATATTGGTAAATGGTGCTTGTGTTCCCCAACGAGATGGAGTATTAACCCCATAAATAAATGATTGAATACATTGTTTAACTTGTTTATAGGTTAAATTATCGACTTTAACAAAGGGAGCAAGGTAAGTATCAAATGATGAGAATGCTTGAGCACCAGCCCATTCGTTTTGCATAATTCCTAAGAAATTAACCATTTGATTACATAATGTTGATAAGTGTTTAGCCGGAGCAGAGGTAATTTTACCAGGAACTCCTCCTAAGCCTTCTTTAATTAATTGTTTTAATGACCAACCAGCACAATATCCTGTTAACATTGATAAATCATGTAAATGAATATCTCCGTTTCTGTGAGCATTAGCTATTTCATCATCATATACTTCACTCAACCAATAGTTGGCCGTAATGGCTCCCGAGTTGGAAAGAATTAAACCTCCAACTGAATAGGTAACGGTTGAGTTTTCTTTTACACGCCAATCATTAATTTTTAAATAGTTATTAACTAATGATTTGTAATCTAAGAAAGTATTTTTGGCATTACGAACATTTTCATGTTGACGACGATATAAAATATATGCTTTCGCGACATCATCATATCCCGCTTGAATTAATACCGTTTCAACACTATCTTGAATATCTTCAACGGTTATTAACTCATCTCTAATTTTGTCATGAAAATGAGCTGTTACTTTTAGTGCTAAAAAATCAATTGTTGACTTGTTATATTCTTTTTGTTTAGCATCAAAAGCCCGAGCAATTGCACTTATTATTTTTTCGATATCAAAATCTTTTATTTTTCCGTCTCTTTTTACAACTCTATACATCATTTTATCCCTTTCTTTTATTTATTCTATTTCTCTTAATGCTCCATATTCTACATAATCTTTTATGTTATTTAAGCAATCTTGCAATTCTTCTTTGGTCATTGGATTAAGGGTTTTATTTCTAACACTATCTTGATATTGATAACTTTGTAAAAAATAGCGTTTTGCGCCTTTAATCATTTCCCCAATTATTTTAAAATCAGCAGAATTATGATATTCTTTAACAACTGTGGTCCGGAATTCATAATCAATACTTCCGTTTATAAGTAGGTCAATACTTTCTTTGATCTTAGAAATATCTACCTCACAACCAATGGTTAGGGGATACTTTTCAAAAGTATTTTTGATATCCATTGCCACATAATCAATTAATTTTTCAGATATTAGGAATTTAAGCCTTTGAGGCTGAGAGCCATTAGTATCTAATTTTATCTTAAAACCTAACTCTTTAATATTTTTAATAAACTCCACAATTTCTTTGTGTAATAATGGTTCTCCACCACTAATAGCTACTCCATCTAAAATTCCTCGGCGATGAGTTAAATATTCAAAAAATGCTTCTTTGGTTAATACTTCAGGGATTTGATTACTTCTAATAAGTGAGGAGTTATAGCAAAATGGACAATCAAAATTGCAATCCCCTAAAAAGACTGTACAGGCAACATGACCAGGAAAATCTAGTAATGTTACTTTTTGTAATCCACATATTTTCATATTTATAAATCTTCAATTTTTAACCAAGAACTAGTAATATTTTGAACTTTTTCTAACGCATTCGTCTTAGATATGGTCTGTGATAAATATTGGTGGATTAATTCAGCAATCATTTTGGCATCTTCTTTCGTACATCCTCTTGTCGTTGTTGCCGCAAAACCTATTCTTAAGCCACTTGTTTCTTTAGGCGATAATTTATCTCCAGGAAGCATATTTTTATTGGCGGTAATATTTATTTCTTCTAATTTATTTTGGGCCTCAATTCCAGTAATACCATAACTATCTAAGGTGTTTAATAGGAATAAATGATTTTCCGTATCACTAGTTATTGCGCCTAAACTTGCTAATGTATCACAACAAGTCTTTGTATTTTCAACAATTTTAGCCGTATATTGGTGAAACTCCTCCCTCAAAGCTTCATCAAAACAAATAGCTTTTCCCGCTATAATATGTTCTAATGGCCCTCCTTGATAATAAGGAAAAATGGCACTATTAATCTTTTTAGCTAGTTCTAAAGAATTAGTTAAGATTAGCCCGCCCCTAGGACCTCTTAAAGTTTTGTGGGTAGTACTAGTTACAATATCCGCATAAGGAACTGGACTTTCATGAACACCTGTAGCAACTAGTCCCGCAATATGTGCCATATCAACCATCAAGCTACAACCAACTTCATCACAAATAGCTCGGAACTTTTTAAAATCAATCTGGTATGGATAGGCACTATAGCCTGTTAATATCACATCAGGTTGTTCTTTTTTAGCAATATCCAAAATTACTTCGTAATCTAGTTTTCCTTCTTGAGATAATGGGTAATGAATAAATTCATATAAATGGCTCGAAAAACTCACTGGACTACCATGAGTTAAGTGCCCTCCATCATTAAGAACTAAGCTTAAAACTTTTCCCCCATTGGGCATTAAGGCTCGGTATGCTGCCGCATTAGCTTGGGACCCACTATGGGGTTGGACATTTGCATATTTGGCTTTAAATAAAGTACAAGCTTTTTCAATAGCGATATTTTCAATTAAATCAACATATTTGCAGCCCCCATAGTATCTTTTATGAGGATAGCCTTCTGCGTATTTATTCGTTAAAATTGAACCACAAGCAAGTCTTACTTCTTTACTAGTATAATTTTCACTAGCAATTAATTCAATACCTTCATTTTGTCTAATGTTTTCTTGTTCAATTAAATCAAAAATTTCTTTCATTTTATTCACCTCACCTTGGAATAAATAATAAAAAGATAAAATACCTCTGTATTTTGTATGAATATTTTATCACAAATATCTTTTTTATAAAAATGATATGCATAGCAATTTTTTGCCATTTAAAAAGTGTTAATAGACTTTTTCCTACTAACACTTTTGCTGATTAAAATGATTATTTTTATTGTTTTTTTTGGTCTTTATTATCTTAATAATTTAAGTTCCATTTTTCTTAGTAATGATATTTTTTTCTCTTAATCATGATAAAAATAAACGTAAGGATTACTGCCATAAATTCAGCAAATACGACTGATGCCCATATTCCGGTAACTTTCCAAAGTAAAGGTAAAATTAAGACTGCTCCAATTTGAAAAACTAAAGTTCTTAAAAAAGAAATTAGGGCCGATGTTAAACCATCATTAAGAGCGGTAAAGAAACTAGAGCCATAGATAGCAAAACCCATAAATGGAAACGAAATCGCAAAAATTCTAAAACCTTTGACAGTCATATCCATAAGTTCTGGACTGTAATTAACAAATATATATGCTAATGGTTCGGCTAATAAAAGCGCTAAAATAACCATTATGATTCCAGTAATCCCAATTATTAAAAGACTTCTTTTCAGAACATTCTTTAATTCTGAATAGTTTTTAGCTCCATCATGATAACTAATGACTGGGGCACTACCTATTGAATAACCTATGAAGGTTGCCGAAAAGATCATACTAACATACATCATAACTCCGTATGCCGCAATACCATTATCTCCCGCATATTTAATTAGTTGGATATTGTATAACATTCCTACTAAGTTCATTGCGACATTACTCATAAACTCACTTGATCCATTAGCACAAGCTTTCATAATTGCTTTAAGATTAAATTGGGTTTTTCCAAGTCGTAAAACACTAGTATTTGGTCTTATAAAATAAATTAACGGAACAATTCCTCCTACTAATTGACTTACTGCTGTAGCAATAGCGGCTCCCATTAATTTGTATTCTAAGGGTAAACAAATCACTAATACCGCATCTAAAATCATATTAGTAATTCCTGCTAAAAAAGTTACTAATAACCCAAGTTTAGGTTTTTCAGCCGCCACAAAAAAGCTTTGAAATAAATATTGTAATACTAGAAAAGGTAAAGCAATTATAATAACTCGACCATATATAACACAATTTTCTAAAATCTCCCCTCTTCCACCAAGAAGATATGCGATAGGACGCATAAAAACAAGGCCCACAATCATAAAAAGCAATCCTAAAATAAAGGTTACATAGACAAAAAGGGAAAAATATTCATTGGCTTTCTTTTTATTTCCTTCTCCTAAGACATTCGCAACTAATGCTGTACCACCAGTACCAAACATAAATCCTACAGTTCCTAGAATCATTAAAAAAGGCATAATTAAGTTAACTGCTTTAAAAGGTGTATCTCCAGCGTAGTTAGAAACAAAAAATCCATCTACCACTCCATAAATAGAAGTAAAAATCATCATTATGATTGATGGCAAAGTAAATTTTAATAATTTTTTACTAGTAAAGTGATCAGATAATTGAATCATCATTAAGACCTCCTTTTTTAAATATACAAAGTATATTATATTCATCTAGTTAGTTTTTGTCAAATTATATATAATTGGAGAATATTCAATACTATTTTTTCGTCTTTTCTTTCGCCCGTTTATCATTAATTATTGTCATTTCTTTTTCCGTAATTAAAGTACAATTATTTTCTTTGGCCCAAGTTACACAACCATTTAAAACCAATTTTAAAAATGGGCGAGGTACTTTAACTAACATTTTTAATGCTTCGTCTGTAAATTTAACAACATCATCGGCTCTATTAGCGGCATATCTTATTGATTGTAAATCAACTTCTTTGTTAGGAATACCTTCAGCATGGGGTTTAACAAAGCTTGAACACCAAAAATTTTTTGAATCACGATATCCCCAATTAGTCGGGATTTCCGCAAAGTTTTTTCTTGTTACCCCATTGATAATTGCCTTATGGTATTTTTCTTTCATTAAAATATGATCAATTTTGAGGATAAAATGGGCTCCATATTTGGATGTAATACCATTAAAATCATGATATGGCCCTGAATATTCTTCTTTAATTGTATCTTCTTCCGCATGATCTAACGCTTTAACCCACGTACATTCAAAAACTTGATAGGCCTCTTTTATAATTTTGGGCCATTTTTCTTCTGGATGATCAACAAATGATTTACCTTCTTCTAATTCAAATTTAAAGTCTTTCATTTTTTCTTCTGGAGTATCTCCTGGAAAACCAAGTCTAACACATTCTTTAAAAATTTTTTTAGAATATGGCATAAAGTTAATGGTACATTTTCCACTTCTTAAGAGACCTTTACAAGTATTAGATGAATTTCGACATTCTAAGACCATCGCATAGTAATCTTTTCCCGCAATATAATACGGAAAAACTAAGGAATATGCTCCAAAAGAAGTATTTCCTTGTTCATCTAGTGTTCCAATTAATGTAAGGGGCATTGGAAAAAAAGATGATGTTTGATAGAAATTATCTACTATTCTTAAATCTTTAAATTTTTCACTCATAATAATTCTCCTATTATATTATTGTTTTTAACTTTTCTTCAATACTATCTTTACTTGTATCAATTATTACATCACATACTAAATTATCAAACATTCCATGTTTTTTTTCTAACATATCTTCAATGGGTTTTGGTAAATTACCATGCATACGTTCTTTAAAGCGCTCTTTAATGATGGATAAAGGAGCCGTTACTACAATTTTTTTAGTCCCTTCAGGTAGTAGTTTTAGATATTCTTTTTCAGAAACAATATATATTATATTTTCACCTTTTATTGCTTCTATTAAATTTTTTTTAAATGTTTCTAAGGCCACATTAGGATTTTTTTCAAGTCTTAAATAATCCTTACCTGAATATACTTTGGCTGCTAAGGTATCTTTTATCTTTTCAGCAATTGTCGTTTTTCCCACGCAGTTTTCTCCAATAATTGCAATTAGCATTTTTTCACCTTCCTTCTAAAGAAAAAGCTCTAAAGTAAATAGTGAGGCGGTTATTTACTATCTACTTTAGAGATGTTATTTTTTTTAATAATACAATAGCCTCACTTGCAATCCCTAATCCATTTCCAATAACTCCTTGTTTTTCCATTGTCGTTGCTTTAACATTAACAATTTCACTGGAGATATTTAGTTTATCAGCAATATTTTTTGCCATTTGTCGTTTATACTTTTGAAGATTAGGTTGTTCTAAATAAATAATAATATCTAAATTATTGATTTGATAGTTTTTCCCTTTTAAGACTTCTTTCATATAGGTCAAAAAATAACTAGAATCAATATCTCGATATTTTTCATCACTGTCAGGAAAAAGAGTTCCCATATCCCCTAAGTTTAAAGCACCAATAATTGCTTCGGCAACCGCATGATATACAACATCCGCATCACTATGGCCTTTTAAGCCTAAAGGATAATCTAAAGTGATCCCCCCTAAAATAAGCTTTCGGTTTTCAACTAGGGGGTGAAAATCTAATGAATGCCCAATTAAGTATTCTGGATTTTCAAAATCTTCTTTATATGTAAATTTTTTATGTTCATGTTCTTCAAGAATAAAGCCTATTTTGAAATGATCATTTTCAAAAATTTGAAGTTCATCATAAACATTTTCTTCATTTTTTAAAATTTTTTCAAAACATTTTTGAGTAAATCCTTGAGGCGTAGAAACCGCTTTTAAATCATCGCGTTTTAAAGTTTTAATTCCTTCTTTAATTGTATCAACCACTGGATGGTAAAAACTTACTAAATCATATTCATCTAATGCTTTAAGAATTATCGTAATATCTCTAGTAGTAATACTTGGTCTTGCCGCGTCGTGGATAATTACTTTATCAGCTTGAATAAGTTTCAAAGCCTTTTTAACACTTTCGGTTCTTGTAGCACCACCCTCGACAATCTTTAAATTGTTATAATCTAAAAGATATTTATCAACTTCATCGCGGTCATTTGGATCAATCACTAAATAAATTTCATTGATTGCTTCATGGTGACAAAAAGCCATAACGGAGTGCATAAATAAGGGTTTACCCATATATTGGTAAAGTGTTTTGTGGTAATTTAATTTACTTCTTTCCCCTTTGCCTGCCATTAAAATAATGCCACTATTCATTATTTTCATCCTTTTTATCTAATTTCAACTCATTCAGCAAATCATCCATTACCTCAGTTGGATTAAGTTCTTCGAGGTCTGCCCACATATTAGCATTTTGTACTTCTGCTTGTTTTTTGACACTAACTACTTCTGGATCGCTGACTAAAGAAATCAAGGAAACCAAACCTGAATCTTTATGTAAATATAGTGAATCATCATAAACCTCATAATACTTCTTATTAATATATAGGCGAAGTTTAGTCCGACTAGGCATCATCGAATTTATCATTGTTCCTTGTTCTTGATAAGATCGAAGATCTTCGGGATGAATCATATTAAAGAATTCTTCAATTGTAAATTCTTTTTGAGTTACATCTAAATAATTATTCATAGCTTCTGTGGCAACATAAGTTGCGGTTTTGTAATCAAAATACATAATCACATTTTTAGTTAAAGACATTAAGGCATAGGTTTGTTTTTGATCATCTTCTAATTCTCGAACCATCTTTTTAATCGTACTTCTTAAATCATCAAAAGTTGCACTTTTATCATTGATTAAATAAACATTACGCCCAATAAATTTATTTTTGTGATGAATTGGTTGAATAACTCCTTTTAAAAATACTACCTCATTATTAATCAAAACTTGTAAATCAAATTGATATGTTTCATTAAGATTTCTTCCTTTTTCGTAATCAAATAAAAGTTTTAAGGCAACTTCTTCCGTCACTTCTCGACCATTTATTTTTTGAATTTTTAGTTCTCCTAGCATTGTTTGGAAACCTTTAGATTTTCTTAATTCTGCTAAATCTAAACTAACTAACTCCATATACGATTCAGAAGCATTAATAATATGATCTTTACTATTAGTTGTAAAGTAATAATCATAAACTGCATTACCTAAGAAATAATTAGCTAACTGATTGCTTGATTTATTAAATTCGGCATTTCGATAAAATTCCATAATCGCCACTCCTAAAATGAGGACATATAAAACATCAAAGATTATATAAAAACCTTTAAAAAATTCCGGTAAGATCATCATTAAAACATCTAAAACAATTACTATAGATATGGAAATATAGGCTACTTTACGATAACAAAAGAATCCCAAAATTCCTAATATTAAAACAATTAAAGTTCCCGTGAGCATAAATATATCAGCTAAATTATTATTAGGGATAAGATTTAAAATATTAATCATTTTATCCTCCTATTCAACAATAATATTTTGTTTTAAATAAACACGTAAACTTTCAAGCGATACATCAGGAGTAATTGTTCCATCAAGGGTTAAGGCAATTTTCCCCGTTTCTTCGGATACAACAATTGTGAAAGCATCTGTTACTTCACTAATTCCTATGGCGGCACGATGACGTGAACCATAATTTTTAGGAATATCATTTTTATCAGTTGAAGGATAGAAAGCTCCAGCACTCATCACATGTTGCCCTCTAATAATAACGGCTCCATCATGCAAGGCTGTCCCTGGCATAAAAATAGTACTTAAAAGTTCGAATGATATTTCGGCATCAAGTTTAGTACCTTTATTAATATAAGTATTTAATGAATCTTGTTTTTCAATGGTAATAATAGCCCCAATTTGACGACTAGATAAATATTCTACACTTTTAATTAAGGTAGAAATTAATTCTTCTTGAGAACTTTCGTCTAGCACAAAATTTTTGGTATTTTTATTTTTCATCATATCTCCAAAGACTGTTTTAAGTTTGGAAGCATTGTATAATAGCCATATAATTACCACAATACAAAAGATATATGGATATAAGGCAAATAAAATTTGTAAATCTAGTAAAAGAATAATTCCCAAAAGAGCAATTAATCCGCCAGTTAAAAATAATAAAATTCGTTGATTAGTATAACGCATTAAAACACGATATACAACTACAATTGCTGCAACAATAATTAGCAAATCAATAATTAATCGTACATACCCAAAAGCCTCGCCAGCGGTATAGTTTTTAATAAATTCGCCAATATTTTTGACGATAGTCCAATTCATTATGCTTTCCTCCTAATAATTTTTTTCTAAAAATAAAACTATTTTATCATCTTTTTCATCTTTGGCATAATCAAGCGGAGTGAGATTTTTTTCATCTACTTGATTAACATCTGCCCCATTTTCTAATAGTAGTTTAATAATATCTAAATTCCCTAATAATACTGCCGTATGAAGGGGCGTTTGGTCAAATTCTCCAGCAATATTAAGATCCGCTTTCATCTTTATCAGTTCTTTTACCGCAATATAATGGTTCATACTTATTGCATAGTGCATAGGGGTATTATAATCATCATCACAAATATTGGGATTGACACCTGATTTAATCAAAGTTCTAATTAAACTTTTATTGTTACTCTTAACAGCGTAATGCAAAATCGTTCTACCATGATAAAGTTTAGTATTTAAATCAACACCTTGTTCTAGGGCCTTTTCAATCGATTTTTTGAACTTTTTAACTTCACTCGAATTATTTCTTATTTCCACTAATAATTCGTTTAAAATTTGACGTTTAGTTTTTGGCATTTTCGTTTTCCTCATTGATAAATGATAATTGTGCCCCTTCATCAGTTGTATTATCAACTACAGATACCACTTCATTAATACGCTTATCCAAGTTATAAATAATATCTTCCATGAAGAAAACAAAAACATTCCAACCATTTTTAATATATTCGGTATAATAGAATTGATAATCATCAAGTAAGTAATATGAATCATTTTTATTACTTCCTTCAATGATAATTCCTACATTAATATCTTTGTGATTTTTGATAATGATATCAAACAATCCAAATCCCGTAATAGCATTTATCCCTTTTTCCTGCATTTTTTCAATAATTAATTTCGTAATTCCTTCGGCTTCACATACTTCATTTTCTGGTTTATAAAGTAATCGTTCAATCATAATTTCCGTTTCTTTATTGAAGATTTCATCTTTACTATCTAAATAAGTAATCACAACTTGTCCTGCCACACTTGAGAAATTTTTAAGAATTAATTCTTGATTGGCAGTTTCATTTTTTCGAATATCATCAAAGAAAATAATTGCCTCATCCGCATAACTCGCATCTTCAGTTAAACCATTAATAATATTAAATTTAGTCGAAAGTAATTTAATTACTTCTAAATCATCCATATTTTCTAATAGTTTATTAACAAGTTCGGTGTAAACTTGTCTTCTAGTATGAGCTGAAAAAACAATAATATTAATAGTCAAGTCTGGTTTAGGGTTTTGATTATAATAGTGAACAATCATTTCCACCATACTTTTAATATTGGGTTGTTTTACTACTTCAATTTTTTGATTAAAATTATAAATATATTGGTTACTAGTACTCCAATCATTTTTGAAATAATCGCTTACTTGATGATAACGCCGATTATAATGCACAATCGTTCCTGGATTAATTCGGTTAAGCAAACTATTAGAAACAGACGTTCTAAAACTCTTATCCCCAAATAATAAGACTTGTTTACCTTCTTCGATTCGATGATATTTATTAGAGGAAGCAATATGGCAATCATCAATAATTATGGTATCAAAATGAGATAACCACAAATCACTATTAAAAATATCCACATTAGCTAAGAATACGAAACAATTTTTTAATTCATTTTCAATCTTTTTATTATATTCGTTAAAATGAGGTGCTATAATCCGACGTTCCTTATTTCGTTTTTCTACATTCGGCACATTAGCTAATAAACTACTAATGTTATTTAAACAATACGCGAGTTCCGCATTTTCAGCCTCTTCAAAATATTCTAAAATCTTAGATGAATTATTTAAAATAGGGTATTTTTCCATTAATTCTTTTCGATAAATTTTATAAGTAGAATAAATATATCTTTCTGCTAAAAGGGTTGTAAGGGTTGAGTTTTTAATCCCGGCAACTAAATTATATAAACCTAATTTATCAAAGTATTTTAAACTTTCTAAGATTTCAAACATCGAAGTTAGTTGATTAGTTTTTAATTCGTATTGTCGAATAATTCTCACACTTTGATTTAAATCACATTCTAAAAGGGCAGGTTGTCCACCTTTAAAGAAACGACTAAATTGGCGATGAGCGGCTAAAACCCGTTCTGATAATACTTCTAAAACCCCGTATTCTTCAACCATTTGTTTAAACCCAAAAGTACTAAGTAGGGAAGTAATATGGCGACGATTAACTAATTTTCCTTGGAAAGCCTCAAAATGTTCCATTAAAACACTAATGGCATTACAATCGGTGTATAAACCTTGGTATGTTTCCCCTAATAAACCATAGTAATACATCCCTTTTTCTTCGGTTTTGTCAAATAAACTATAGTATTCGCGATCCATATTAATAATTTCAATAACATCTTTATACGTGATACTCGTATTATTAATAAACAATTTATATAGTTGTTCTTTACATTTAATAACTCTTCTTAAATAATCAACCCATTCATCAACATTGCTTAACTTTTCTAAAACTCCTTCTCCCTCAATATTAATACCATAAATTAACATATGATTAAAAATACTAGTTAGAGCTTCAGCCCGTTCATTGAAATCAGCAACAATATTTAAGAAATTATTGTTTTTAAGTAAATAATACAAGTCATTTTTTTGTACTAAGGTTACTAGATATTCATATTCTGTAGTTGTTAAGTTATTAGTAAAATCAATCCAGTTACGATATGATTCACAAAATTCTTCCATTTTAGTATTAGAAATTAGACTATAACGACTCGCCATTTTAATAATTTCACTGACCATATCCATAAATTCTAGAATGGTTTTATATAATCGCTCAGCACTCTTTTTGTTTGCCCGCATCACTTTACGATCAAAATTGCTAGTAATAATCTTTTCAAAACGCTCATTGTTGGTCATTAATTTTAAGTTTTCATACTTAAATAATTCGGGACGAATGGCGTATTGTAAAATGTCATCATGTAGTTCTTGGGAAGTTATTATTAAATTTTCTAAAGTGGTATTAACATTTAAATGCTCAGCCTTATTCGCAACAAACATCTTAACCCAATTGGTTTGGACCGTAGTATGCGATAATAGTTGTTCCATTTTGGTTAAAAATGAATAAATATCATTAGGTAATTCTCGAATTTCTAATAATTCCTCTAATTCAGCCCCTGCATAGCGAATAGCTTTGCGTTCATTACGTAAATCATTAATGATGGCCTCAAGAGGTGAAAAAGGAGATAATAATTGGTTAACATATTTATCCGCATTATCTTTTAAATGACGATATAAAATCGTATCTAAAATGTCTTCAGCATCTCCTTTACAGTATTCCATTGTTACTAATTTTTCGTAATTTCTTTCTAAAATGTTTAAAGAAGTAATATCTTTAGATAAGGTTTCTAAAGCTATGCCAGCTTCTTTATAAACTTTACTATTAGACCATTTAGGGGGAACTTTCGTAAGTGAAAAGGTGCGAACATCAGATACTAAACGATGGGCTTCAATAAAATTATTAGGATTAACTATTTCATATCTTATACAAAATTCCGTAAAGTATTTATTAAATTCCAATTGAGCATTTTTATATTGCGAAATAGCATTAATTAATTCAATACGATGTTGACGGTTATAGTAATCTTCAATATTTGACCAAATATTATCTTTTAGTTCGTCTATATGTTTTAAATTCTTTTCAATTTGTTGTAAACTTTCATATACTTTATCAATTTCAAAATGTTCTAATTGACTTTCAATGGGAATTAATTCTAAATCAGGATACTTATTGTTTAAATAAGCAATTTTTTCGGTCATCTGTTTATATGTTAAGCCATGGTGTTTTTCGTTTATGGCTTTTTCATATTCAAATAATTCATCCGGAACTTTTACTTCTTTAAGGTCACTCTTAAGTTCTGGTAACAATAATTCAATTTGATGATCAATTGGATACATTCTTTCAAAGTTATGAGTATATATTCCCATATGATGTTTATGTAATTCTCTTTCAAAACGATCAATTGCATCATTGTCTTGGTTAACATATAAGACTTTTTTCCCTTTAGCAATTTTATCGGCTACAATATTAAGAATAGTATAAGTTTTCCCACTTCCTAAACGGCCATCAACGGCGAAACTTTCTTCTTTATCTGCTTTAAGAATAACATATTTTTGTTGAATATTAGTTGGCAATACAGCTTTAACATTTTTATAATATTCTTCATTGATGGTTTTAGGTGTAAGTTCATAAATAGAACGTTCAATATCAAAAATATCATTATTTCCTTTAAAATCGGGATATTCAACATTCGCATAAGTTAAAAAATTACCAATTTGTAAATCAAAATGCGTTTTCTTAGATAAATCAAAGGAGAAATTATCGATTTGTGTTAAAGTATTTAAATGTTCAGGGTAAGTAATTTCTAAATCTGTCAGTGATGATAATTCGTTAAGTAACAGTTTATTAGGAATTGCCTCTGATGATTTAATCATTTTTCCTCGTTGATAATCAATTAAAATAGGTACCAGTACAATTGGAGCATATAATTCACGATTTTGTTTATCAAAATATTTGAGAATATTGCATGTCAAAAAAATCTTACAAGAAGAACTCTTTTGACGCAAATGCATTAAATATGAAAGTTGATAAATCAAACTATGTTCTTCTTCGACAGAAATTTGTCCAATTCCTTCACTAGCAAGTTCATTATAAATACATTCCTGAATATCAATTTCCTCACCTGCTAATAGTCTTGATAAAACTTTATAATTAATGCAACCTAATTCAATATAATAATCTTCCTCTAAGATATTTTTTAGATGTTTATTGCTTGATTGAACTCGATAATCTATTTCACGTAACATTTTCATAAAATCACCACTTATTAACAACTTATTATATCATGATTTTATTTTCTTAAAAAGTAAAATGTTAACTAAAAAATCTTATATCACAATTATTTGCTCTTCTTTAGTTAAATTATCGACTAAATCCGTTTTCAAATGGCTTAATCCAATATGATTTTTAATCTCCTTTTGTTCATCATATAGCATTATAGTATTATATAAATACACTTTTCGACTTTTACTATCAACAAAGTAGGCATCTTTAAATAACTTCTTAATAAACGATTGAATAACAAAATGTGCACGATCTAGGTTTTTAAAGTAAATTAAACTAAACGGATATTTGATAACATGTTCGGATAATATTCCTCCACTCTCGTACCCCACATACCCTTTTTGGGCTCCAATTAAACCTGATAAAGTACTAGCCTCAAAATAGTTTTCTAAATCAATTTCTAAATATTCTTCTTCTTTAAAAGAGAAAACTTGTTTTAAATCTTCAATTAAATCTTTAAGAATAAAATTTTTAGTCACCTTAATAGAAGCAATATTTTGCTTATAATTAATATCCGATAAAAATCTTTCATAACACTTCCGTAGTTTTTCATAGTTTAATTTTTTTTGTTTTAAGTCATCAAGACTTATGACTTTTAGACCTGTCATATCAAAAATAACTTCATCTATTAGCTTATCTTGGGCTTGAGGAAGCAAATGATATCTGGCACCAACCTCATCCAAAACATCAATAGCTTTATCGGGAAAGGTTCTAGTAGGAATATAGCGATAACATTTTTCCACAATATTATTAATATCATTTAAACTGTAAGTAATCTGATGATATTCTTCATATGAAGATTTAATGTTGTTTAAAATATATTTCGTTTCTTCTAAACTTGGTTCATCTACAAAAATATTTTGAAATCTTCGAAGTAAGGCTTTATCTTTTTCAATAAACTGATAATACTCATCAATGGTTGTTGCCCCTATACAGCGAATATCGTTACGGGCTAGGTATGGTTTCAAGATGTTTGCCGCATCAAGAGAACCTTCATTAGAACCTGCTCCCACAATCGTGTGAATTTCATCTATAAACAAAATGGCTTTGTGTTCTTTTAAATATTCCATCGCATTAATTATTTTTTCTTCTAATTCTCCTCGATATTTGGTCCCTGATACCATACTTCCTAAATCTAGACGATAAATAGTTTCGTTAGGGAGACTACTAGCAAGCCCTTCAACAATTGCGGTTTTCCCAACTCCTGCACTTCCAATAAGCATGGGGTTATTTTTTTGTTTTTTGTTCATAATTATTTTTAATCTTTCAATATGATTACCTAATGAAATATAGGGATGAGGCTTACTTATAATTGATAAATTGGTTAAAAAAGGGAAAGGATGATTATGTTCTTCTTCATTAAAATTAAAAATATCTTCTATATCTTCCACAATTTCGTCGATATCAACTCCCAATTTTACCAAGATATTTTTTCCTATATTATCATTACATATAAGTAATGAATAAAATAAATGCTCATCAAAAACGTATTCACTTTTGATTTTTCTAGCAACCTCACTTGCATACTTAACAATATCTGTTAATTCTTTCGTATATATCGAATCATTGCGTTTATTTCTTAAAACAATAATTTCAGAAATCTCTTTTATAATATCCTCTTTCGATATTAATCTCTCACTTAAAAGAAAGTGACAGATACTATCATTTGCCTCATATAAGGCCAGTAATAAATGTTCACTTCCAACTATTTTACCATCCATTTCTTCTGCTATTTTTTTAGCATCATCAATAATTTTGACGGCTTTATGACTGTAGTTTTCTAACAAAAGCACCATTCCTTTCCACTATTACAATATATGATTTTAACTGGCTAAAATACCACGTTTTCTTTTTACTTTTAAAAATCTTCAAAAGTTGATATAATATATTTGGTGATTTTTATGAATAAAAATAAAGAACAATTAAATAACTATTTAGAAGATGAATCATTAAAAGAATTAGAATTATTAAAAGCTGTTATTGTTTGTATCAATACTGGAAATGATATTCTCTTTTCTTATGAAGTAGAAGAATTAAAAAACTTATGTTTAGCCTCTAATATTCAAGTAGTTGACGAAGTTTTTCAAACTCTAAAAGGCCCTTTAACTTCGACTTATGTCGGAAAAGGAAAATTACAAGAAATTAAACAAATTGCCTTAGCATTAGACGTAAATTTAGTAGTTTTTAATGACGAATTATCTCCAGCCCAACTTAAAAATATTACTAAAATATTGGGTGATGATATCGAAGTTTTTGATCGAACTATGTTGATTTTAGACCTTTTTGAACGCCGTGCTAAAACTAAAGAAGCCTCTTTACAAGTAGAAATAGCTAAACTTAAATATAATTTACCACGTTTAGTCGGTTCTAGAACTTATCTATCTCGTACAGCTGGTGGCGCATCTGGCGGAACTGGAGCTAGACGGGGACTAGGCGAAACTAAACTAGAACTTGATCGCCGTTATATTGAAAAACAGATTATAAAAGCCAAAAATGAATTAGATAAAATAACTAAAGTTCGTAGCATAACCCGCGAAAAACGGACTAATAATGGTTTAAAGGTTGTTGCCTTCGTAGGATATACCAATGCGGGAAAAAGTTCAACCATTAATACTTTATTAAATATGACTAATAAATTTGACAAAAATGTCTTCGTTAAGGACATGCTTTTCGCAACCCTTTCGACCTCAACAAGAAGTATAAAATTGAAAAACAATCATGAATTCTTATTAACTGATACTATCGGTTTTGTCTCTAAACTTCCTCATCATTTAATTGAATCTTTTAAATCAACTTTAGAAGAGATTAAAGAAGCCTCATTAATTGTCCATGTTGTAGATGCAAGTAGTCCATACATGGATCAGCAAATTGAAACAACAAGACAAGTATTGAAAGAATTAGAGGTCTTAGATATTCCTAGTATTTTGGTTTTCAATAAAGTCGACATCGTTAAAGAACCTCGTTTTATTACGAGTCCTTACCCCAATGCTTTACTTATCTCAAGTAAAACCCAAGAAGGATACCAAGAATTAATTGAAGAAATAGAAAATCATTTGTTTGTTAAAGAATTCACTGTTACTTACCAAATACCTTATGATAGAGGAAATATCTTTAATACTTTAAAAGAAAAAGCCAAAGTTTTACATACAATGTATGAAAACGATGGCATTTATGTCACAGCTGTAGTGTCTGAATATTACTATCACTTATATCAAGAATTTACCACTTCTGTTAATCCAGCTACATCAATCCCTGAGATAGATAATTCTTTAACGGATGGCAAATTAGAATAATAAAAAGTCGTATAAGTTACATATTCTTCTAAATTAGTTTTAAATTTAGTTTGAACAATGCCACCTACTTGGTGGTATTTTTCTTTTAAAGTTATATTAAAAATATCAAAATTTTTAATTCCATCACTATAAATAACTATTCGATCTAAATCTAATAAAGAAATTGTTTGCTGCTTTTTTAACGTTACCACTTTATGTTCTAAATAATAAATAGGCGTATATAAATTATTTTTAAAACTAATTAATCCTGTTCCTGTTAAATCATCATTCATATATACATCAATCGTAGAACTGATATCCATAGTCTTAGATTCTAAAAAAATTGTTTGAAACATCCCAATAGGAATATCTATTGGAACTCCTTTATTTAAAACCGTCATTTCCTGTAAAACAAATTCTTCTTTTTTAAAAGTTATATCAAATAAATGTAAATATCCTGGTAATTGCTTATTATCAATGCATAATAAAATATCTTGAGTATAACCAGACACTTTTTCAATATAATTACTATCTGCCACTTTTAAGGTAGCATAATCAGTAGTTGAAAATAAATATATTTCTAAATGAGGAATTTCTGAAAACAAATTACAAGTTACCTCTACTTTAGAAACTCCTAAAAAAGATAAATCTTTTTTATTTTTACAAGCAGATAAAGTACTAAATAATAAACTAATAGACAATAAAGATATTATTCGTTTAAAACAAAACATGATTTATCAACCAACATATAAGCTCCAACACTAGAGACACTTTCTACCACAGAGCTATCACTAATTTGAAAATAAGTATTATTTACATTACCATTATATATATAACTAACTTCAACAATATAACTTAAATTGTACAAACTGTCCTTTATTTTAACAAAACAATAAGCAATTTCTTCTGATGCATTTTTAGATACTAAATTAGTTTTTAAATTCTTACGGATGGTAATCCTTGAATTAGGATCATTTCTTACTTTAAGGTCCGAGATAATTACAGGTTCATCAGTCGTATTAATAAAATTTAAAGTGTGTAAAATAGTATCTGATGTTAAATCTTGGGTTTTTAGCCACTCACATTGTAAATGAGTAGTATAGTCCGTTTTTCTTGCTAAACAAGCAAAATTACCAATACTAAAAGTATATTTTTCGTTGTCTATTTCTAAATCAATATTCTCAATCTTAGTCGGATTATATATTCTAATAGAAAGATCATAACTATACATCTTTTGTTCTGCATTTTCTGTTAACTTGATATCTTTATTCGTTTTACTCACTTCGTAATCATATGTCACATCCGAATATATGTTGTTTAAAGAGATATTCGATAATTCAGCGGATGAAATAATCTTTAAATCTAAAGTGCAATATTCTTCACATACTTTACTTTCATCTATTCTACTAACCCCTAATATTAATTTTTTCTTATTGTTACAACCACTTAATAAAAATAAAAACAATATAAATATGAGTAGTTTCTTCATAAGTTTGTTCCTCCCATTAATTTATATTGTTTATTAATTAAAATTATGATAAATTGCTTTCTAATAATCTAAAATTTACACATCTTAAATAAATGTTTTTTAGGCAGTTTATCTTGTAAATATAAGTTTCTTATTTTCATAGCTTTATTAATTATTTTCTCCTTATTATCTTTTTTGTTTAACCATGTTAATTGTTTTTTTAATAATTCAATGTATTTTTGATCATCAATATCTTTAACAATCATCTTAGATGGTTCTATTTTAGTCATATAAATATCTTTAACTGGAACCATATTATTGAAATTAATAACTCCTAATTTACCATTATCAATTTTGTGAAAATCTAAATTATTTTTCATAGATAGATGTTTCTTTTTGGGCGAGGAAAGAGGTGCTAAATATTTGAAATTTTCAATTATGATTAATACACCTACAAAAGGACGCTTTTCTTTTCCATCTAAAACATCCGCTACTTTGTTATCCAATATACTCAACTCTTTATTATAATTTTTATCAATTTTGTACAAAGACAATCCCATAATTTCCCTCCTTTCTTTCTAAAACAAAAACCCCTATTAGGGGTTTTTGAAACACATTTTTTGGTTCCCCACTTATGGTAGGGGTACACCGCTTTTTTAGTTCCCACTTATGGTAGGGTACACCGCTTTTTTAGTTCCCACTTATGGTAGGGTACACCGCTTTTGTGAAACACATTTCACATTAGTATTTTAACATATTTTTAAACTCATGTCAATACCAAAATGCGTTTTTTATATTTTGTATTTTTATTGCTTTTTTATGCATTAAAATTGTTAATTTTTAGATTTTTTCACAAATATTCAAACATATTTTTAGTTTATCACTTATAATAGCCCATTCTCCACTGATATTTCATATTTCAATACAGATATCAATAATCAAAATGTGTTTTTTATGTCATATATCTTTGATACTAATTTTCCTTCTTTATTTGTTAAGATAATAAAGATGAAATTAGTCCCAATGCTATTACAAAGCAAATTAGAATGGTTGCCATAAACATTCCCAGAGCTATTAAGATTTTATATAAAACGTTATTGGTTAATTTCATTAAAAACAAGGCTCCACATCCCATTGCACCACTAATTCCCCCCACCGATAGCTCCACCTACAATTGGAATAATTGAACAAAGAACAGAACTATTACCCCAAATTATTACTACTATAAAAATCAAAGCAGTTAAAATATATTCATACCATTTGGTTGGTTCTGTTATTCGAATAGTTTGACTATCTAAAGTTATTTCAGCTCCACTTAAAAAATTACCTGTTAAATAAACTTGTGATATTTGTCTTTCTTCGTCAATATATTCAAAAACTGTTTTATCAATTTTTTTTAATTTTTTACCATTAATTAATATTTCTTTTTTTCCTGTCCAAAAACTTTCATTATAAATAATTTCTCCATAACTATGTTTAATAATTTTTTTCATTTTATCTTTCTCCTCTTTCTTTTTTAAAGATAGTTTATTACAAATAAAAATCTCCGTTTCTTGATAAATATTCTTTACAAAGGGTCTCTAATTCAGCATATGTTTTAATTAAAACTACTCGCTTTCGATATTCTTTGGTCCCTTTAATCATCTTGAAGTACCATGCCGCATGAGTTCTCATTTCTACCATTGCTCTTTTTTCTCCGTATAGAACACATAGTCTTTGGGCATGATTAAGTAGAGTCATAATAATGTCTTGGGAAGATAACTGAACTTCTCGACCTTTCATCACTTCAAAAATCCAAGGATTGCCTAAACTTGCACGACCAATCATAAAAGCATCACATCCCGTTTTGGCCATTTCTAATAAGTCAGCATAAGTTTGTAAATCACCATTACCAATAACAAATTTATCGGTATTTTCTCTAACCATTTTAATATATATATTATCTGAACTTCCTTGATACATTTTAGCTCTAGTTCTTCCGTGTACCGCAATCGCATCAACACCTGCTTTAGTCGCTAAGCGTGATACTTCATCACAGTTAATACTGGCATTATCCCAGCCGGCCCGAATTTTAATGGTAATCGGCATATTAAGGTTATCTTTTAAACTTTTAACAATATCATATATCTTATCAGGTGTTTTTAAAAGAGCAGCCCCACTGCCATCTTTGATTACTTTATTAACTGGGCACCCCATATTAATATCTAAGATATCTGCATTGCTATTGGTTTCAACTATTTTAGCTGCTTTTAAAAGAGTTTCTTGACTATTTCCAAATAACTGCATAGAAATAGGGTGTTCTGAGGCAGATACTTTAATCATATCATGAGTTTTTTGATTACTGTAGAGTAAACCTTTATCACTTACCATTTCAGCATATACTAATCCTGCGCCTTTTTCCATGCAAATCGTTCTGAAAGCCTCATTAGTTACCCCTGCCATGGGAGCTAATATTAAGTTGTTAGGGATTACTACCTTTCCAATTTTCTTTTCCATAATTAATTCCTCACCAGTTAATTATACCTTATTACTTTATTTTACGCAAATTTTTTAAATGGATTATTTCTTTAATCTCAATTTATCTTTTAAATATAAACAAAAAGTAGAGTTTTTGCTCTACTTTATCTCTTAGTTATTTTGATATTCAACAGTTGCTTTTAGCATCTTTAAACATTTTCGTCTTTCAAAATTAATTTTTGGTCGTTGAAAAAAGAAAATATCTACGGCTTCCCATACAAAAACCCAAGCCATAATATCATAAATACGCGCTTTTATCATAGCTTTACCACCCATTTCTAACACAATGGTAATTGTGATAACCATAATACCAATCATTAATAAAATAAGTGAGATAATTGTTTTATTTTTAACTTCTCTTTTTTTTGTGAAATACAAATCTTCATAATAATTTTTAATAGCTTGTTCATAAAGTATTTGTTCTTGTTGTTTAATATCTTTACAATGAATTACTAAATGAATTCCTTTCTTAATAATTCGGGGAGTTAACTTATATTCTAAAAATTCTACTAATTCACTAGAAATGACCGGCTTTTCTCCTGAAAATGGAGATAAAATATTTGTTGTATCCGCAATATTAATATTAATAATATTTTTATCGTTATTTTGTTCTTTCATTTAAATTATCCTATCTTTTTAACAAATGCTCTTCGTCTTTTATGAAGTATTGAATCAAATGATTTCCATTGATTTTGAATACTATTATTTGTTTCTAAGTTGAGATTGGTTTCCGCATATTCAATATCTCCACTAGCTAGCATCTTCATAACTTCATTTAAAATAGCCGAACTAATACCTTTTTGTTGATATTCTGGTAATACGCCAATTAGTCCTAAATCTAAAACTTTAGGTTTTTTGATTGCTTTTAGGATGTTAATTATTCCTAATGGCGTTAATCGACCTCGAGATTTTTGAACAGCTTTAGCAATTGAGGGAAAACAAATTCCAAAACATACAACATTATCATGTTCATCAACAATTACTGCCACATGTTTGATATCAACAATAAGTTTGAAATTATCAATCATCATTTTACGCATTCCATCAGTAAAAGGTACCGAACCATAAATATTAACATATGTCTCATCTATGATATCAAAAAATTTATTAGCATATTTTTTAATAAAATCTTTGGTATTTTTAGCTTCACCAAATTTTAGATTATATCGTTTCATCATCATCGAACTAATTTTAGAAATCCGTTCATCGACCACTTTTGGCAAATATAGTTTCCTTTCGGTCCAATCTACTTCTTTTTCAAAACCATAATTTTCAATTAAAGTCTTATAATAGTCATAATTATACTGTTCTTCAAAGGTCGATAACTCTTCAAATCCTTCTATCAATAACCCTTCTCTTTCTAAATCTGAAAAACCAAGTGGTCCTACTATCGTATCCATACCTTTATCTTTAGCCCATTTTTCAACTTTACTAAATAAGGCATTGGCTACTTCTTGACTGTTAATGGCATCAAATCTTGTAAATCTGACTCTTTTTTCATGACATTTTTTATTACTAGCATATTGGATAATTCCAGAAATTCTTCCAACTATTTGACCATTTTGATAAGCATTATAATATATTGCTTCAGCTTGATCATAATATACATAATTTTTTTTAAAAATCTTTTTTTCATCACTATATAATGGAGGCACAAAATAAGGATTATCTTTATACAATTTTAATGGAAAATTTAAAAATTCTTTTTGTTGTCTTTTGGTTTTTACTTCTAATACTTCTATCATAATAACCTACTTATGTTTAGCATAAAATGAAACCCCTACCGCATCAGGGCCACAATGACTACCAGCAGTTGGATTGACCACAGCATATTCAATCTTTAACTGATTATTATACTTTTGTTGTAACATATCGCCAAGTTTTCTCGCAAGTTCTAAAGCATCAGTATGACCAATGATTATCGGATGATGATAGATATCTTCGGCTAATAAATCAACATATTCAATTAGTTTATTTAAAGCACTAATTCGTCCTCTTTCTTTACCAATGTTGGTCATCATTCCTTCTTCATTCATATAAATAATTGGTTTAATGCCGATTAAATTACCCATTGTTGCACTTACATTGCTTACTCTTCCACTACGTCCAAAAAATCTTAAATTATCGGCAAAAAAATAGGTTGCATAATGTTCTACTTCAGTATCAGCCCACTTCAAAATTTCAGCAAGTGTTTTTCCTTGTAAATATAATTCTCCAATTTCTTTGACAATATTTAAACTTAAAATCGTAATTCCTTTAGTATCAATTGTATAAATATTTCTTTCTGGATATTTTTCTTTTAATTCTTCAATAGCTATATTCATAGCATTGAAGGTTCCACTCATAGCTTTAGAAAAATGAACGTACAAAATATCATTACCCTTAATTAATTCTGGTTCAAAATACTCTTTATATTTTTCAGGATTAATAGCACAAGTAGAAGGTAGTACTCCCTTTCTTAAACTATTATAGAAATCTTTATAATCAAATTCAGCAAAATCTTCATATGGTTTTATTTCTTTTCCATCAATAATATATGGCATACTTATTAATTTATAACCATAGTATTGGGCCTCAACTGGAGTTAAATCCGTATCCGTATCAGTAAATAATGTAAACATATTATATCTCCTTCTCGTTTGTTGAAAATTTTTTTGAGGAATAAATCAACGTATGTTTCATCTAGTCCTCTTGCCTATCATATCCCAACTACTTTGTACTTATAAACATTTCCATTACTAAAATAATCTTTATAAATAATAAACCCACTTATCAATCAAAGATTATCATTACTCTTTTAAACAAAAAATGGATATCCTAAATAACAAAAAATATAAACACAAGATATTCCAAATAATAAGCTATCAAAACGATCTAAAATCCCTCCGTGACCTAACAATATTGTACCATAATCTTTAAAACCTGTTATCCGTTTAATACTTGATAAGGCTAAATCCCCAAATTGACCTACTATTGATATCCAAAAAGAATCATATATTAATCTTGAATAATCAACATATATATTGGTTGTTAAATCAATTATTAATCCTGTAATTAAAGTAATAATTATAGCTGCTACTAATCCACCAAGGGCTCCTTCTATGGTTTTATTAGGACTGATTGAGGGACATAATTTATTTTTCCCAAATCTTCGGCCAATAAAATATGCCGAAATATCCGTTACTACACAAACTAACAACCCCATTGCTAAATTCAGTTTCCCTTGATTAATAAACACAAATTGTGAAAAAGTTTTGAAGAGTAAACTAATTATAAATGATATCGTTATAATTATAATTCTTAAATCTAATGGAGAATCATTAACTTTAGACATTAAATAAGAGAAGAGTATAACCGCTGATAAAAAAGCTGCAATAGCCAAATATATATAATTAGGAACATATATAAACTGAATTATCAAAGATAATGCTAAAGCGGGAATAAATAACTCTTCTCTTTTCAACAATCCACTCACTTTAAATAATTCATAATTACTGAATAGACAAAGAAGACTAGCAAACATACTTGCTGCCACCATGTTTTCCGCAAAATATAAAAATCCACAAAGAAAGATGCTAATAACAAAACCTGGTATAATTCTTTTTCTTAACATTTTTTATCCTCACTATTTAGTTTTTTTCTTAAATTTAAATAAAAAGTAATATACAATATTAATGAAATAATCATCATAATTAAACTAAGCAAAATAAGAATATTAGCTACACTCACTTGAATATTGGGAAATATTAATAAAATAAGAATTACTAAATAAAGCAAAACAGTATTCAATTTTCCATGCCATTTGGCACTAGATACAACATTATGTCTCATAGCCCAATAACCACATAAGGCCATAATTAACTCCTTAATTAGGAAAAAACATGCTAAAAAAATAAAGAACTTATATCGTAAGCTTAGACAAACAATAATTGAAAATTGTGTTAATTTATCAGCAAAAGGATCGAGTATTTTACCTAAGTCAGATATCATATTATACTTTCTAGCAATAAAGCCATCTACAATATCTGATAACCCTGATATTAGTAATACACCAACACTAGCATAATAGTTTTTTTTGACAATATAAAATCCAATAATTAAAGGAACCAATAATATTCTAAAAAAGGATAATAGATTAGGAATGGTAAAAATTTGTTTTTTGGTGAAAATTTTTCTTTTATTATCCATATTAGTGTTGCTCCTATTTTGAAGATTTCACTTGATATTCTAAGACATTAGTAACCGTCTCTCCATCAATTTGTAAAGGAGTAGGTCGATTAAATTTTACGCTAATGTTTTGGCCTGTTAAAACTGTAACATGCTTTTGATATTTTACATGTTGCCCCTTAAAAATCGTTGGAAAAATTAGTAAGGTTTTAAGTTTATTGCAGCCATGAAAAATCATTATTGATACTTCTTCACTATTTCGTTGTTGATTAGGGGTCGGCATCATCCCCCCACCATAATAACGTCCTGGTATATTATAAATGACTCATTTAATTGTCATTGTAATATACCTTTTT